>QIFJ01000023.1 GCA_003229755.1 Pseudomonadota bacterium | reverse complement strand
TGATGGTGGAGATTCTTTCCATATCGTCTCCCTCGGCCTGGAGCATGACTGAAACCGAATCCTCGAAGTAGACATCCGCAAAATCTCCGCCTGCGGACAAAAGAACAGCCAGAACTTCCTGGGCCAGGCTTTGATCCACGATCACTTCGATGCCCTCTTCAGCTGGTATGTATTGACCGCTTTGTTGTGCTCAACCAGCGTATTTGAGAAAACATGTGTCCCATCGCCCCTGCTCACAAAGTAGAGATAGGGAACCTTTTCTGGATACAACGCTGCCCTGATGGATTCAGCGCCCGGGTTGGCAATTGGACCAATTGGAAGTCCAAGCCTCGTATAGGTATTATAGGGAGTGTCTTTTCTCAGGTGGCTTTTCTTCAGATCCCCATCGAAATCATCGAGACCGTAAATTACTGTGGGATCGCTCTGAAGCCTGTACTTTTTTCTGAGCCTGTTGTGGAAAACGGCCGACACAAGTCCTCTCTCGTCGGGAGATCCGGTCTCTCTTTCCACGATCGAGGCAAGGATCACTACATCGAGTTCCGTCATCCCCATTGCATTGGCCCGGATCCTCAAATCCGGGGTGAAGATCTTTTTGTAATGCTCAACCATTCTCCTGAGGATCTGCTCCTCTGGAGTTCCCCTGGGCCAGGCGTAGGTATCTGGAAAAAGGAACCCCTCCAGCCTGTCGGCGGGCACATCGAGGGAGCGAACAAATTCCGTATCCTCAGAAAGGGCAATGATCCTGTCGTAGTCAGCAAGCTCTTTTTCCTGGAGGAGTTTTCCTATCTGCTTTACCGTATAGCCCTCCGGTACCGTGATACTGTAAAGGAACGCTTTGCCCCTGGACAGCACATCCAGAACCTCTTTAGGGGTCATATCTACCCTGAAACTTAACTCTCCAGCTTGAATGCTGCCGGAAAGGCCGCGAATTTTCCCCATCAGCACGAAAAGCCTGACGGACCGGATCACTTCGGCATCATTCAGCAGCTGCGCCGCCTTTACAAAGGATGAACCGGGGGGGATTTGAACGACAATATCATTGTCAGTTTTTCCGGCGGGGGTTATCCAGAAGATAAAGAGCCTGAACGCTCCAATACCGGCAATAAAAAGGGAAAAAAGCACGATAGCAGGCAGTAACTTCTCTTTCCTCTCGCGCCTTCCTATCCTCAAGCCTTGCCCCCTGACCTGCTGTCCAAAAAGGCCTGAAGAAAGATAGCCGCAGCAACCCTGTCGATCAGGGTCTTGCGTTTTTTTCGTGACACATCCCCTCCGATAAGGATCCTTTCGGCTTCAGCTGTGCTGAGCCTTTCATCCCAAATGACAACCGGGGCATTAAGAGATTCCTGCATCAGGCTGACTACCTCAAGTACTTTTTCGGCTGCCGTTCCCCGGGACCCATCCAGGTTTAGAGGCAAGCCTACAATTACCAGCTCAACGTCGTTTTTTCTGATCAGGTCAGCGAGTTTGTTGAAATCGTCCTTTAGGATCCTGGATCGGGACAGAACCAAATGGGGTGAGGCGATAACTTTTCCTTCATCGGACAGGGCTATACCCACCCTTCTTTCACCCCAATCCACTGACATAACCCTCCCCATTCCTCACCCCAGAAGTCTGGCTGCTTCTTTGGCAAAATAGGTCAGGATCATATTGGCTCCTGCCCTTCTAATAGATATCAGCGATTCCATCATAACACGTTCTCCGTCTATCCAGTCCAGTCTGGCTCCGGCCTTGACCATCGAATATTCACCACTGACATTATAAGCAGCAAGGGGCATGTCGAATCGATCTCTTAACCGGGCGATAATGTCGAGGTACGGAAGTGCCGGCTTTACCATGATTATGTCAGCGCCCTCTTCTATGTCCAGTGCAGCCTCCCTCAATGCCTCGACGGCATTGGGAGGATCCATCTGGTAGGCCTTCCTGTCTCCGAACAGCGGCGTGGATCCCACAGCCTCCCTGAAGGGCCCGTAAAAGGCTGATGCGTACTTTACGGCATATGACAGGACGATGACCTGGTCGAACCCCTCCTCATCCAGCATATCCCTGATGGCCGCTATCCTGCCATCCATCATATCGGATGGCGCGACGATATCGGCGCCGGCGTGGGCATGGGAAAGAGCAGTCCTTGCGAGGAGCTCCAGTGTGGGATCGTTCAGAACATCGCCATCCTGGACAATTCCACAGTGACCGTGGCTTGTATACTCACACAGGCACACATCCGTTATCACAACAAGATCCGGCAAAACCCCCTTTATCGCCCCCACTGCCAACTGTACAGACCCATGAGGGTCGTGGGCTTCAGAGGCCATCTCGTCCTTTACATCGGGTATTCCGAAGAGGATGACAGCCGGTATTCCGAGATCGGCCACCTCCCCGCATTCCTTTACTATCTCGTCCACCGACATCTGGTAAACACCGGGCATGGCTCCAATCTCTTTTTTTATCCCCTTCCCGTGCACGACGAACAGAGGATAGATGAGATTATCCACTGATAGGCGCGTTTCCCTGACCATGCGACGCAGTGTTTCGGTACGCCTGGTTCTGCGCGGCCTGTAAATGGGGTACTGCATATTGGTTACCTCCTTTCGTTCCCTTCCCCTATCAGCGTGGGGAGCATTCGGAGCATACCGTCCACAGTATATTCCTCAGGGTAAAAAACTCTTTTCATTCCTTCCCGCTCAGCCGTCACCGCAGTAGTGGGCCCCACGCACATACATGGAATATCCCTTACCTCACGGAGAGAACCGAGAAGGTAAGCCAGTCCCTGTACAGATGATGGGCTGGTAAACGTTATAATATCTATGGAGTTTTCGGCAAGAAGTTGTTTGAGCTCATTCCGTCCCCTGTCGATGCTTTGGGTTCTGTAAAGGACGATCTCATCCACCACGGCTCCAACGTCTCTGAGCGCTTTGCCAAGTTCTGTTTTAACGGTCTGTGGCCGCAGAACGAGATAAATTTTTCCGGAAAGATGTCCCCCGAGCGCATCCTGGATCATCCCGCCGGTGTATTCATCCGGCACAGTAAACACCCTGCCTCCTTCAACCCTCCAGGCTTCAGCGGTCCTGGGGCCGACACAGACAGCTGGTGGTATTAACTTCATATCTATTCTGGCCTCGCGAAGGTGGTTCACAAAGAATCTCACCCCGTTGGCGGAAGTAAATATGAGAGCATCGTATGAACCGATCTTTTCCAGAGCAATTTTCAGACCGGCTGGATCACGCAAAGGTATACATTGTATTGTCGGAAAAACGAAGGGGGTGGCTCCGAGTTCTTCAAGGACCCTGGACATACCCTCTGACTGCTCCGCAGCTCTGGTGATCAGGACTCCGACACCTTCAAGTGATGCGATTCTCACAATGCCCTCCATTGATAGGGTCGTGAAAAATCCGTGAGCGGCTTATTGCTCCGGGCGCCCATACTCGGGCGCGATGCTTCATGTTATTTCTCTGCAGTAGATCTCTTCCAGGATCTCACGTCCACCTGAATCAAGGACCTGCTCAGCCAACTCCAGGCCGGCCTCCTCTGCAGACGCCTCATCTGACCTTAATTCCATCCTTATACGCTTCTCACCGTCAAGTCCGGCAACCAGACCAGTCAGGGTGACCGTACTGTTGTCAACAGTTGCATAAGCGGCAATAGGAACCTGGCATCCCCCCTCTAAACGGCGCAGAAAGGCCCTCTCAGCTCTCACACATATGGAAGTTTCCGGGTGGTTAAGGAATAGAATTAGCTCCAGGGTTCCGGGATCATCTTCCCTTGACTCAATTCCAAGGGCACCCTGACCGATGGCAGGCAGCATAATATCGGTATCCAGGATCTGGGTGACCTCACCTTCCCAGCCGAGCCTCTTTACGCCCGCATATGCCAGTACAATGGCATCATATTGGCCATCCCTGAGTTTCTGGAGGCGCGTGTTTATGTTACCCCTCAAAGGCTCCATAACGAGGTCCGGCCTGTAACCGGAAAGCTGCGCCTGTCTCCGAAGGCTGCTTGTACCGATCCTGGCGCCTTCCGGCAGCTGCGCCAGCGTCTTACCCTCTCTTGAGATAATAACGTCCCTGGGATCCTTCCTCTCAGTAACCGCTGCGATCTCGAGGCCTTCGGGCAGCAGGGTGGGAACGTCTTTCATGCTGTGGACGGCCAGATCCACTGAGTTGTCAAGCAGGGCAGTCTCGATCTCCTTCACAAACAGGCCCTTTCCTCCAACTTTCGCCAGGGGTACATCAAGGATCTTGTCCCCTGTTGTTCGTATCCTTACAATCTCTATATCAAGATCTGAGTTTTTCCTGACGAGTTTCTCCTTGACCCAGTTTGCCTGCCAAAGTGCCAGTTGACTTCCTCTGGTGCCTATTCTCAGCTGTTTCTTCAAGTAATCTCCTCCGATAGAGATTATTCAACCTATTCTTCCTCTCCCCTGGTGGGAGAGGATTGAGGAGAGGGGGATATATTACCACCCTCCCCTTTGTCCCCTCCCATCATCAGTCTTCGCCCTTCATAGCTTTAGCAACGAAGGGCTACGACCTGACAAGAGGGAGGGGTGAAAGTAATTAAGCTAATGCTCTATTTTCTAATGTTCTACTACACCTGGAACTTGGAACATGGAACCTGGAACTCGATAAATATCAATCATCTAAGCGAAATATCTTCCTCATGGCCTCTACCAGTTCCCCCCCTTCACTGGAGTTCGAAGCGTTCTTCATCTGCGAAACAGGACGATGCAGGATCTTGTTAAGTATCGCTTCCGTCATAGCCTCTATCCTCTTCCGGTCCACCTCGGACAAATTCTGCATCTTCCTGAGAGTTTTATCCACTTCCGCCTTCCTGATATTTTCTGCCCAGTCCTTCAACATAATGATGGTCGGAAAAACCTTTCTTGACTGCATCCAGCTTGTGAACTGCTCGACTTCCTCCGACACTATCTTTTCAGCCTTCGCAGCTTCCTTCTCTCTGGCTTTGATGTTGGCCTGAACAACCCCTTCAAGATCGTCAATATCGTAAAGATATACGTTTTCCAGCTCATTTACTTCGGTTTGGA
>QIFJ01000231.1 GCA_003229755.1 Pseudomonadota bacterium | reverse complement strand
TCCCACGTTTTGGGATGCCTGCCTTCTTGTTTTCCTGGTCTTTCTGATCTTCATGATACCGGGTCGTCTTGCCGGAGTATCCGGTGATTCCGGCACTGGACAGTACCTGGAAGTTCGCAGTATAGACGGTTTAGTAACCGTGTCCCTGAAAGATAATGCCGAGTATGTTGTCAACGGTCCCCTGGGCCCGGAAAAACTCATCGTTGAGGATGGGCAGGCGAGGATGGAGAATTCACCTTGCCCCCTCAAGATCTGCGAGGCCATGGGACCCATAGACGATCCAGGAGAAATAATCCTGTGCATTCCAAACAGGATCTCTGTCAAGGTAAAGGGCAGCGGAGGACTCGATGCGGTCTCAAGGTAGGGTGGCGTACCTCGCCCTGCTTATTGCCGCGGCTTTTGTACTCTCAAGCCTGGAAAGGGTGCTGCCCAGCCCCGCGCCAATGATCCGTCTGGGGCTGGGTAATATTATGACTTTGACGGCCTTTGCTGTGCTGGGCGTAAGAGACGGTGCGTGGGTGACTTTCGGAAGAGTTGCCCTCGTCTCATTAGTGTGGGGCGGCGTATTCTCTCCAACAGCCGTGATGTCGGTTGCCGGAGGAGCGGCGAGCCTCATCGTGATGGTTCCTCTGGCTCTTTCAGGTGGAAGGTTCAGCCTCTACGGAATAAGTATCGGAGGGGCCTTGGCTCACGTCACAGCTCAGCTTGCCGTGGCATCGGCGTTTTACGTGCAGTCCGCGGATCTATTCAGACTGCTTCCTTTCATGGGGACCATTGCTCTTGTGACAGGGATCATCAATGGAGGGGTCGCGACGCTGCTGGCATCAAGATTAATGGAAAGGCGACGAGTTTAATTTCAACCTTCAACTTTAAACTTTAGTGGAGCTCCGTCCCCGCTTCCCTGTACTCTGTGAAAGTGATATTGAAGGTTGTGCCCTTTCTCTTGACCATCTTGATAGTGCCTCCAAGTTGATCGACAAGTACTGTAACAAGCTGAAGTCCCAGTGATTTGGTCTGCCTGAAGTTCATACCTCTGGGAAATCCTACTCCGTTATCCGAGATCTTGAGGCTGTATCCCTTGTTTCCTGTTGAATGCAGCTTCACACGTATTTCCCCCTTTTGGTTACCAGGAAAAGCGTGCTTGAGTGAGTTTGAAACAAGCTCGTTGATTATTAGTCCGCAGGGGATGGCGGTATCGATTATTAACTCCGCTTCCTTGATGTCCAGTTCAATAGAAATGCGGCGCCGGTCCATGCCGTAGGAGCTCAGAAGGTTGTCAGAAAGGTTTTGCAGAAAATCGGCAAAGTCGATACTGGACAGATCCTCTCTTTGATAGAGTTCCTCGTGGATCAGGGCCATTGTGATTATCCTGTTCTGACTCTCCCGGTAGATCTCTTTTGATTCTTCTTCTTTTATGTAGTGGGACTGCAATATTACCTGAAGGTTGTTTTTGACACGATGATGTATCTCTTTGAGGAGTATTTCCTTTTCCAGCAGGGAGGCCTTGATCTTGTCTTCTGCTGATTTCAGTTCGGTAATATCGCTTACGATGGAGAGGACGTACGTTCCATCCTCAAGCGAGAAACTCTTTGCGGAATAGAGGCAGGGTATAACGCTATCATTTTTTAGACGGAAGCCTGTCTCCATGTTGGAAACTTGACCGGTCGCCTGCAGCGCTTCAACAAGATGCTGGCGGTCTTTATCATGGTGCCATATTCCAAGATCGAATATTGTTTTACCTATAACTTCTTCCCTTGTATATCCGGTCAAATTGAGAAAGCCATCGTTAATGTCGATAAATTCAGTGTTTTCAAAAGTGTTTATGCACATTGCATCAGGGCTCGTACGGAAGGCTGTCCTGAATCGTTCCTCGCTTTCACGGAGGGCTTTCTCGGCCCTCATACGCTCGGTGATATCAAGGAGTGTGCCAAGAACTGCCCGTTTACCCCTGTACTCGATGGCGCTTCCGTGGACCTCCACCTGGATTGCGGAGCCGTCCTTCTTCTGTCCCCTGAAATCGTAGTTCACTGAACCGATCTCCCCATCCATCCGGCGCCTTATGTTCTCCCTGACAACAGGCCAGTCTTCCGGGAGGACCAGGTCTTCAGGTCCCTTCTGATCTACTATCTCGTCAGGGGTATATCCAAAGATCTCCGCCAGCTTGTTGTTGACATACACGAAGAGACCATCCTGGATGAGGTACACTCCCACCATTCCCTTCTCAACCAGGGTCCGGTACCTTTCCTCGCTTTCACTCAGAGCCTTCTGTGCCGTCAGCTGCTCAGTGACATCGTTGCACATACCGACCCTGGCCCTCAGTCCGCCGTAGATCATATCATGGGAGGTTATGTCCACGTAAATGATGGTACCATCCTTCTTTTTGTGTCTCCAGATACCCTGATGGTCTATCCCGGGTTCGATCTTAGAAATGTAATCGATAACAGCCTCAACATCTTCCTTGGGTCTGATATCTTTTACAGTCATATTGAGAAATTCCTCCCAGGAATATCCGTAGTGTGCCACCGTGGCAGCATTTACATTGAGGAACTCAAGACTTTCAGCATCAATTATCATCATAGGAAGGGGATTGCGTTCGAACATCTGCCTGTACCGCTCCTCTGATTCTCGAAGCGCTTCTCTTGCTTTTATCCGTTCGGTAATATCCCTGGTGACTCCCAGGATACCGATCGCTTTTCCGGTTTCATCCCGCAGAAAGGAAGTCTTGACTTCTCCCCAGATAGTGGAACCATCTTTACATAAAAACTCCAGCTCCAGGGTTCTCGATCTGAAGGGATCTGAACCGGGTTTCCCTTCGAGGTCTATCTCCTGTTGGAAAATACTCCTCACAATTTCGTAGGACTCTCTCGTCATGGACTCAGATAACGGCATTCCGATAAGTTCTTCCACAGAAAAGCCCCTCAACCTCATTACGGATAGACTCAGATATGTTCTGTTCATATCCATATCCAGGGTCCATATTACGTCGGTAAGGTTGTCAGCAAGTAAACGATAGCGTCTCTCGCTCTCTTTTAGTGAATCCATCATCGATCTTATGTTGTCGCTGATGAATTCGAATTCGTGTATTCCTTTGTATTCCGGTGTCCTGCCCTCCGTGAGAGGTCCAATGATCTCTTCAACAGGTTTTTTGATATAGCTCCTGAGATAGAAAAACAAAAGAAATGCCGACAGCCCGAGGATGGTTGCGGTGGCCACGTTAGCGTTGCGGACCTGGAGCATCAGGGCTGAGTATCCAGCTTTATCCTTTAGCAGGACTATATCCCACTGCCAGGGATCGAAATCGATATGGTAACCGACATATTCAATTCCACCATACGCGGTCTTAAAGGACGTGTTTTCAATGAAGTCTTTTTCAATCTGGGCGAAGTAGGCATCTGAAAAACCGCTGGAGAAAATTACTTTATTCTCAGAACCAGAAAAGACAATGACATCCAGTTCCCTCTGCCGGATGAAATCTTCGATCTCACCGAGGGCTTTGCCCTTCTGGATCTGTCCCAGAACTTCATTCCCAAGGGAGCCCGTTATCATCAGTTTGTAGATATTGTCGTCGAGAATGTTGAAGATGCTCTTGGATGTCCAGTCCATATCCCTGGTGACTATATCTTCCTGAAATTCCGTGATGGAACGGAGAACGAAAAAGTAGAGCACAGCTCCCAGTATTATGACGAGAAAAAATACGGGAGTGATTATTCTGAAAGCAAGCCTGTCGGTAAATCTGACTTGGGTTTTCATGTCCAGATTACTCAAAAACAGGATCAGCGGTCCTGAGTTCCTTCGGCCAGACGATCTCTTTTTTGGCATTCTGCCACTGGATGATCACCGGAAACTGTCTGATCTGCATACCTGTCCTGTCCACGCCGTAACGGCCCAGGATGCTCATCACGTCCATTGTGGAGAGCATCTCCCTTATTTTTTCACGATCGAGGCTGCCGACCTTGTTGACAGCCGCTTCGAGAACAGTGCCGCCGGCAAATGCTGAGGCGGCGTGGTACGAAGGTTTAATGCCGTAGGTTTTGACGAAAGTTCCGAAAAACTCGCTCGAGCCCGGGAAAGACAATTTCGGATGGTATTCCCATTGAGATGAGGAAAAAGAATTTTCCGCCAACCTGCCAAGCTTTTCGTAATATTTCTGGAGAACGGGCCCTACCGATGCGTAGTAAACGTCTGGCTGCCAACCTATGTTGGACAGAGATCTTTTCATGTCAACAGATTCGTTGAAATGCCCGCACACGATCAGGGCGGCTGCGCCGGAGTTCTTTACCTCTTTTGCTATCTCTTCCAGGTTGGAAGTGCCCTTTTTGAATCTCTTGAAATAAACTACATTCAGTCCGAAGCGTTCAGCCCATTTCCGCGTACCTTCTGCCATCGTAATTGAGAACGGATCATCTGCTGAGACAATGGCTATGTCAGTCATCCCGCTGGTTCTAAGCATCTCCAGAAACCCCACGGCATATTTTCCTGCAGGAATGTACAAGCCGAAGACGTGATCATACCCCTGCTGCCAGATCTTGTCCGAGGACGCTCCGTTGGCGAGAACCGGATAGCCGAACTCTGATGTAACGGGCAGGATTGCGTTTGTTATTCCACTCGAGTAAGGACCGAAAACAAGGTCAACCTTTTCCTCTACGAACATTCGCTTGTAAAGTTCAACGGCCGTTGCCGGATCGCTCCGGTCGTCCTTGATGATCACGTTGACTTCTCTGCCCAGCAGTTTTCTCTGGCTGTTTACCTCGCTTTCCCAGAGTCGGTAACCACGCTCCTGCATCTTGCCAAGTTCGGTGTATTTTCCGGTAAGGCCCAGAGTCACCCCGATTTTGATCGGAGAAGAGCTGTATGAAATTTGTGGAAAGAGAATGAAAGTTGCCAGAATCAGAAAAGCGAACTTCTTCATGACCGGATTCACCGCCTTCTACAAGTGAGTAATTATTGATGTTGAAATTAAGGATCGGGATTATCAGTGATCTGATCTATTGCAATTTTGTTACTATTTTACACTAAACAGTAGGGTTATTTCCAGGGGTGTTTTTGTAAGGTTCAGGGAGGAGGAAAAAGGGAGGAGGGGGCTTTATTTGGTCCAAGGTCCAATGTCCAAAGACCAACGTGTATACTTCAGTTATTTATTTGCGTGAGACCTGGGTCTTGGGGCCCCGCGCATAGGCGTGGCCGATCCTGGACCTTGGATCCTGGATCAACTTTTATTACTACCGATGAAGGAAACCATCCGCTCTTCGGTCTTCTCACCGCGCCAGGAGTAGAGCAGATCACTCCTGCAGGATGTGCAGTATTCAAGGATGTCCACATTTTCCCCTGTAAGTCCTTCGGACTTCAACTGAAAAGCTGCTGCATCTTTAAGGCTCGCATATATCCTGCCGTTGCGATGTTCGGTGGTCAGACCGCAATCAGGAATTTTCATAAGGGCCTCCCGGACATCTTCCCCGACCTCGTAGCAGCACTGTCCTATCGAAGGACCGAGAGCCGCCAGGATGTACTGGGGGTCTGTTTCGGCAAAGGACGCAAAAGTACGCACAGCCTTTCCCGCAAGTTCAGCGGCCAGGCTGCGCCATCCACAGTGAACGGCCGCAACAGCTCCTGAAACCGGGTCCGCCATGAGAACAGGGAGGCAATCGGCCGTTCTAATACCGATAAAGACGTTGGGAAGAAACGTCATGATGGCGTCTCCCTCGGTAAAGTGGCTCTTTCTTGCCGGCAGCGGGTTTTTCAGAACAATTATTTTCTGCCCGTGGACCTGCCTTAGCGTGTAAAGGGCCTCGGGAATCAGCTCCGGGATCGTTTTTCTTGTACCGAACCCGTGAACGAATCCGGCTGATCCGAGAAGGGAGGATCTTAGAATCTGTATCATTCTTCACCCCGTATCCAGGCGAAAAGAGGCGATAGATCGTCTGGTAGTGGTGATTCGAAAGTCATTCTGGCACCGGTTAAGGGATGCGTAAACCCGAGTTTAAATGCATGAAGAGCGGGCCGCTTTAGCGCTTTCAGGAGTGTTAGTGCTGCCGGGTCCTTCATATGAATCGACCGGATTCCGCCACCGTAAATGCTGTCAGCCAGTATAGGGTGGCCGACTGACGCCAGATGTACTCTCAACTGGTGAGTGCGGCCGGTAGCAGGGGTCAGTTCCAGGAGTGAAATTCCCGATCGGCGCGCCAGAACCCTGAATCCGGTGACGGCCCTCCTGCCGCCCTCGATTACCGCGATTTTCTTACGGTCTTTTCTGTGGCGGCCAAGAGGTTTTTCAATGCGGCCGGTGTTCCTGCGAATATTACCCCTCACGCCCGCAATGTAAACACGATCCACGGTGTGTTCCCTGAACTGTTTAGAAAGTGACACATGTGTAAGATCGTTCTTGGCGGAGACAAGAACCCCTGATGTGCCTCTATCCAGACGGTGTACGATACCCGGTCTCGTGACGCCCCCTATTCCGGACAAGTCGCTGCAGTGATACAGGAGGGCGTTTACCAGAGTTTTACTGCTGTGGCCCGGCGAGGGGTGCATTACCATGTGAGGCTGCTTGTCGATCACAATCAGACTGGAATCCTCGAACAGGATCGAAAGGGGGATATTTTCAGGTTCCACCGCCGAAGGTTCAGGTTCGGGGACTCCAATGCGCACTTCCCAGCCAGCTTGCAGGAGGATGCCGGGTTTGCAAGGAGATCCGTTGACGAGGACATGTCCGGATTCGATGAGCTTTTTAATTCTGGAGCGGGTTATCTCAGGGTGCCTGGAAGACAGAAAAACGTCCAGGCGCGTACGGACAGGTTCATCAGGGACTGTATAGACACTTCTCCCCATGAGGAGACGTTACCAGATATCTGAGTCGATGTTCCCGAATCGCTTGACAAGGACGTCTACAATGGCCCTGTTGTACGGAGCCCATCGTCTCGGCATAGTATGGTCGACACGGGAGTCGTACAGCTTTCTTCCTTCTTCGAGCTGCTCGCTCAGGTCCTCAAAAAGAGAGTCATTCTTAATGCTTTTCCTGATCACATCCTGGTTGTACAGTGCTATGTCGGACATTATCGTCCGGGCAAGCCTTACTGCATCCTTAGTATCAGTGATCAGATTCATGACAGAAAATCCCTCCCCTAGAGAATCCTGGTGATCCGGGGCGCGCTCTCGCTGCTGCCTCGTCGACTGTAGAAAAACAGGAACAGGAATGAAGCGGCGAATCCGGCCCCAGCTCCGATTAACGCGCCAAGATCGGTTCCGGTCCGTGCCCAGCCTATGGTGGCACCAACTACCATCACAAAGGCCGGAAGCATATATGTAAGTGCGGACGCCTTGAGGAGATCCGAGGATGTAAGGGAGATAACAACCCTGTCCCCTGGGTGTGCGCCGGCTGGATTGTCAACTTCCATTTCCATAGTGTTCTCTGGAGTCGAGTGGCACATATCCTTTGCCGCACAATCTCCGCAGGCTTCAGATCTGACCATCGTAACCTTGGCACGGTTTCCGGCTACGGAGATTACCTGTGCGTTTTCCTCAAGCATGAACAGAATTTATGTGAAATTGAGAATTAAATCAAGGTGTGTTGTTCGAGTTCCACGTTTCAAGTTCCAGGTTCCAGGTTATATGCAAATGCACTTGTAAACGCATGGAACCTGGAACCTGGAACTTGGAACCGTTACGCTGGTCGTGCCCTGGAGATCTGCCTCCTGTCGTGGGGCAGGGAGATCTGAACTCTGAAGCTCCCCGTGTCCGACTGGGTAAGCTTCAGTCTGCCGCTATGGTCACTGATGATCTTCTGGGCGATGGCCAGGTTCAGGTCACTCTGGAGGGTCCGCATAACGTGGACAGGACTGAGATCTTCCTCCATCTGGTCGGTATCGAGGGGTGGGCCCGTATCATCAACCAATATGCGGTTGGACTTCTGGACCGAGGATCCTGAGATCGTCAGTTTACCGCCATTCTCCATCCGTTCGGCGGCATTGACGAAAACTGCTGTGAAGGCTTTTTCTAGCAGGCTTGGATCGAGATAAGTCTTTGACAGCGATTTGGTGTCCTGCTCCAGCTCAATTTTCCTGGATTTAAACTCTTTTTGAGTTGTTTCGATGGCTTTTTCAAGAATCCGGTCCACTGATTCTTCAACAAAATGCGGTTCGGGAAGATCCAGAAAATTCCTTACAGTACCGAGCAGGGATTCCAGTATTTCTATATTCTGGAGAATAAGGCCCGACCACTCGTATTCGAAAGAGTCATCAGGCAGAGACTTTAGAAGTTTTCTGGCAAAGCCTCCGGCGGCGGTCACCGGATTGAGGATCTCATGGGACATGCTCCTGGTGAGATTACCCAGGACAGCCAACTGGCTGGATGCCTTTAATTCGTTTATCAGATCGCTAACTTCAGTCCAATCGAGAAAGCGGAACAGAAGATACTCCGGCTCTGCCTTGTCTGGAAATACCTCCGCCCTCAGCTTAACTATTATGGGAATGGTCCGGGATGTTTGGAGCATTATCTCGCCGAGAAAACCGATACTTTCTCTTGCAAGCTTCATGAGATTAGACAGGAGATGATAGGTGCTTGAAGGGGGGAAAACGGTTCCCAGAAAAGCGTTCTCCAGATCTTTTTTCCTGAACTGAAGCATCTCAAGGGCCGTAGCATTAACATAGCTTATGGTTCCCTCCAGGTCTGTAATGATGATACCCTCAAGGGAGTTGCCAACTAAATACTCAGTAAGTGATTTATCCATTATTTACAGTAACTCTGGCTGTGAGCAGTGAGCGTTTACTCCCCTCCCACCAGCCGCCTTCGCGTAAAGCTACGTCGCGCCAAGGGGGAGAGGAAGTGTAAGGTTGTGGTACTTTTTGTAGGCCCATGGTCCAAAGCCCAGAGCCTTTATTTTAAACCAAACTCACTTCCGGTAAGCATCCGATACGCTTCCAGATATTTCTCCCTTGTTTTCGTGACGATCTCAGCCGGCAGCACAGGAGCAGGAGGTGTCTTGTCCCAATCGAGCCTTTCCAGATAGTCCCTGACAAACTGCTTGTCGAAGCTCGGAGGGCTCTGTCCCTCCCTGTAACTGGAAACAGGCCAGAACCTGGACGAATCAGGGGTAAGTAATTCATCTATCAGGATAATTTCATCATCAAGAATACCGAATTCGAACTTTGTGTCAGAGATGATGATCCCCCTGTCCATAGCATAATCCCTGGCACTTTCGTAGATCTGGACGGTTATGTCCCGTACCCGCTCAGCTGTTTCCGCACCTAATATCTCTGCTGCGTGCGCAAAAGAAATATTCTCGTCATGTCCGGTATCGGCCTTTGTCGCCGGTGTAAAGATCGTTTCCGGCAGCTTCTGGGCCTGTTTGAGCCCTGACGGCAGCTTTATTCCGCAGATAGCCCCGGTTTCCTGGTAGTCCTTCCATCCTGAGCCTGCTATGTACCCTCGCGCTATACACTCAACCGGAAGAGGTCTGGTTTTCCGGACAAGCATGCTCCTTCCTTCAAGCTGGACCGAGTATTCACGGAGAAATGGTGGGAAGTCCTCAATTTTATGGGCCAACAGATGATCAGGGATAAATTCCCTGGTAAATTCGAACCAGAACAGGGACATGGCTGTGAGGATCCTGCCTTTGTCGGGAATCCCGTTGGGCATTATGCAGTCAAAGGCTGAGATCCTGTCGGTAGCAACTATCAGAAGGCTGTCTTCCAGATCGTAAACGTCACGAACCTTGCCCTGCCTGAAAAGTTTAAGACCAGGAATATCGGTATTCATCAGGTCTGTTCCGGTCCCGGTGGAGACGTGCTTGTTCATTGATTTCCCTCCTGATATGGATATCAGGACCACACTCTTACATGAATTGAATCTTGTTTGCAATGAAGTGAAAGTTCCAGGTTCCAGGTTCCAAGTTCCAAGCTATATGTGAGTTAAGCGAATATTGACTTACGTGGAACCTGGAACTTCACGCGAGAGCGTGGCCGATCTTGGACTCTGGATTTTGGATCAACACACTTGGAACGTGGAACCTGGAACTTGGAACTGATCTCTACTCAGTTGATGGTGGATGTAAGAAATGGTATGTTTTGAAGTGTGACGTGAGTTACGATTTCTAAAGAGGGGAGTATCTTTCAGGCAGATCCGAGTATGGAGAACAAGATCTCTAAACATGAATCCACTTCGAGGCTCATCGCTGAACTCGTAAAGTCTTTCAAGGCAAGGTCAATGTACCCGGCTGGGCATCCTGCCAGGGCCAGGTTTCTGGGACGACT
>QIFJ01000224.1 GCA_003229755.1 Pseudomonadota bacterium | reverse complement strand
GATAGTAGTGCTGAAGCCTGTTGGGGTTTTCTCCATACCTGCCGTCTGTGGGGCGCCTGGAAGGCTCTACGTAAGCAACGTTCCAGGGCTCAGGTCCCAGGGCCCTCAGGAGTGTAGCCGGGTTCAGCGTTCCGGCGCCGACTTCCAGATCGTAGGGTTGTTGGACTACGCAGCCCTTGTCTGCCCAGAACTGTTCGAGCTCCAGAACCACATCTTGGTAAGTTTTTTTCTCCATGTTATCTCCCCTGATAAGTTTTCCTGCCTTAAAATCAAACAAGGCACGGATTATAAACTGGAAAAGCCATGTTTTTCAAGACCTGTTAGTATCGAGTTCCAAGTTCCAGGTTCCAAGTTCGAAATGCGTGACGCGTAATGAGTATTTAGTTGAAGATTGAAAGTTAAAAGTTATAAATTCAAAATCCAAGATCAACTAACCACAATGTCGCTGGCCTTTGGCCAGAGTTTCTGGTTTCAAGTTTCTAGTAAAGTCCATACTCTCACACTCCCATACTCCGTTACCCGTAAACTCTGTGTCCTCCGTGACCCCGTGGTGGAAAAAGACTTTCAACCTTCAACTTTCAACTTTTAACGCTATTTGATAATTTCCAATCTCAAATACTCCATCCCGGCAAACTATTAAGCACCTTGATCGCCCTCGGTTCGAACCCGAGGTGGTGTGTAGTAAAAGGATGTACTATCCTGAAGAGCTGCGATGATTTCGCCTCATTTAATTTCAGGTTTCCCAGCGAATGAAGAGACCTGTTAGTTATGAACCTCAGAAAAGCAAGATCACCTGCGCTTATCTGTGGTTGGGGGCCCTGGCCCGTGCATTTGACATGAAGAACGCCTCCCTCCAGCGGGCTGAAAACAGATTTCCCTTTAATAACGTCCCCGCATTTCAGACACTTCTCCAGCTCGGGGTCCCACCCCATCTCTTTTAAAAGACGAAGCTCAAAGATCAGGATGGTTCTAAACACATTCCCCTCACCCTTCAGGAGCTTCAGGCTGTTCATCATCAGCTCGTAAACACCAGGGACAGGATCGCTCTCCTGGACAGATCGGATGATCAGTTCACTCATATAGGAAGCTGCGCAAAGATCGCTGTAACTTTCCCTGATGAGGAGGTAAGGTTCTATAACCTCAGCGGCTCTGATTCGTGAAAGGCGCCCTGGTTGCTCACGATAAGCCACCTGTATCCTGGTCCGGACAAAGAGATCAATTGGGGCTGTTCGTCCTTTTTTAAGGCTCCTTGCCCCCCCCGCCGCCGCCCTCAAAAGACCGTGTTCCCTGGTGAGGAAAGTAACTATCCTGTCCTCCTCACCTACATCGCTTAGTGAAAGGACCAGCGCTTCTACCATCTGAGGAGAGGATGACATTATCAGAGTGCGATGCTAGATCAGGACGATAGTCGCCAGACCGAGATAGACCAATATCCCGAGACTGTCCACAGCGCTGGTTACGAAGGGTCCGGTAGCTACAGCGGGGTCTATCTTTATCAGGTGCAGGATTATGGGCATAAGCGTTCCAATGGCGGCTGCCATTATCATGGAGATAACCAGGCTCGAACCCACAACGAAGCCCAGGTAGTTGATATCCCCAAACTGAAGATAGGCCAGGGCGAAAAGCAAAACCCCGTACAAACCACCCAGCAGAACCGCAACACCGAGCTCCTTGAAGATGACTTTTCCAAGTTCCTTGACGTTCAGGCGGCCTGTAGCCAGACCTCTTACGACTATGGCAACTGACGTGCTGCCTATATTTCCACCCATAGCCAGTATAATCGGCAGGAAATAGGCGAGGGCAATTATCTGATCCAGGGTGGCGTTAAACATGTGAAGGAATTGAATACCTACGATCTCCCCAATGAACGCCACCAGGAGCCACGGCAGCCTCATCCTTGCTCTTTTGAATATTGATCGGGACAGGTACTCGTCTCCTGTACCAACAAGCCTGAGAAAATCCTCCGTAGCCTCGTGCCGGATGATATCGATCACATCATCCACTGTAACGATACCCTGTATCTTGTTTTCATGGTCGACTACCGGAACAGCCAGGAGATCGTACCTCTCCACTACCCTTGCTACTTCCTCCTGATCCGTTTCCAGACGGACACTTAATACTTCCTGGGTCATGATCTCCCTCAGGAGGGTTTCAGGGGCCACCAGAAGCAGCTGGCGCAGGGAACACACGCCTACCAGGTGATTTCGTTTATCGGTAACGTAGATATAAAAGACCATCTCAGTGGTTCCCTCACCCAGTTTCTGGAGCTCACCTATCGCCTCATCAACGCTTGTTGCTTCGTCCAGGGCAAAGTAATTGGGAGTCATGATCCTGCCTGCTGTGTCTTCGGCGTACTGGAAGAGCTCCTCGACCCGCTCGGTGTCCGAAACGGACATATAGCTGAGGATCTCCTCTCTGACATCATCGGGAATTTCCTCCAGGATGCCTACTTCATCATCTGGATCCATATGTTTAAAAAGCTCCGCAGCTTTTCTTCTGTCCATTCTTGTGAGGATCATGGCGCTGGCAGGTGTATCCAGCTGGCTCAAAATATCCGACGCTTCCTCCAGGCTGGTTATCGTGTTGAAGATGGCCAACTGTTCGTTATGGTTCAGGTATCTGAAAAGCTGGGCCACATCGGCCGCGTGAAGCTTAGCGATGATATTTTTTACATTCTGGGTTGCGCCCCGGCGGATCAGCTTCCGAATGCTGTCCAGTAATGTGTCTACTTTGCTGATATACATGATCCTGTCCCTGTTATTAGTTGATGGACTTTTTGCGACCCTATTATTAACTGTATCCCAGCTGCCGCAGAAGACCTTCCCTGTCGGTCCAGCCACGCTTCACTTTTACCCAGAGTTGAAGATATACCTTTTTTCCCAACTTTCTTTCCATGTCAAGCCTGGCGGCTGTGCCCACATCTTTCAGCATCCTGCCGCCCTTACCGATTATGATCCTTTTCTGTGTCTCCCTCTCGACGTAAACGATTGCGGAAACTTCTATAATTTCTTCCCTCTCAGTTGAGATATCATCAACAACCACAGCCGTTGAGTAGGGGACTTCCTCCATCGTAAGTTCAAAGAGCTTCTCCCTGATGATCTCGGACAGGGTGAAATCCAACGGCTGGTCTGTTACCATATCTTCGGGGAAAAAAGGAACCCCCTCCTGTAGATGTCCAGTGATCCTTTCCAGCAATTCAGGTACACCTGAGCCACAAAGAGCGCTGATCGTGCAGGTCCCCGAGAACTGAAACTTCTCTTCCAGGAGTTTTAGTCTTTCATCTATCCGTTCACCCCTGGATTTGTCGATCTTGTTTACAGCAAGGATCACAGGAATGTCCTCGTTTTCCTTCATGATAGACAGAGCCAGCTCGTCCTCCCGCCCGTGTTCCCTCGTTACATCCACCATATAAACGATGATATCGACATCCTCTGCTACTCTTCTGATCACACCCTGCATATACCGATTAAGCGCTTTAGCCTCCTCGTGCATCCCGGGTGTGTCCAGAAAAACAATCTGGGAACCCGGTCTGTGGAGCACTCCCAGAATACGGTTCCTCGTGGTCTGTGGTTTCTCCGAGATAATAGCCACCTTGTCATGGCACATACGGTTCAAAAGGGTTGACTTCCCAACGTTGGGCCGTCCCAGGATCCCCACGAAACCGGAACAAAAAACAGTCAATTATTCGTTACCCTTCATGGCTTCCAGCGCCTTTTGGGCTGCATCCTCCTGTGCCCTCTTCTTGCTTCGTCCCATACCCTCTCCCAGAAATTCACCCCTGTGATAAACCTTTGAAACGAAACGTTCTTCCTCTGCCGCCTTCGGATCAGTTGTCACTGAATATCTGGGTATTTCCCCCTGATATTTTTTCTGGATAAGCTCCTGCAAGGCTGATTTGCTTCCCCTGAGATCGCCTACCGGAACCGGCAGTTCTCCAAGCACCCTTTCAATGACTGCCAGGGCTTCATGCCAACCACCATCCAGGTAAACAGCGCCCAGTACCGCTTCAAAAGCGTCGGCCGCGACGGAGGATATCCCTGTTGAGTTCATTGAAGCCAGATTGCTGTCAACCAGGACATGTTTGTCAATATCCAGTCCCACTGCTACTCGCGCCAGGGTCTCTTTCCTTACCAGCCCTATCCTCAAAAAACTCAGTTCACCTTCATCCGCCTCAGGATATTTATCCATCAGAAGGTGAGAAACCCCCAGTTGAAGTACAGCATCGCCAAGAAATTCCAACCTCTGGTTGTCCATCCCGGGGGTTTTCTTTTCTTTGAGAGATGAAGCATGTGTCAACGACAGCTTCATCAGGGCGGGGTCCCGAAATTTATAACCTATCTTTTTTTCAATTTCCAACAACGTTAAAAACCTCCTCCATGGCAATTCTCCATCCTTGAGGTCCTATGCCGCCGACCTTTCTCACGCTTTCATCTGATACTTCCGGATCGTACGTCCCATCGTGTCTCATCACGAGGTAGGCATGATCCACATTTCGAAGCATGGAAAGGTCGTTTGCACTGTCTCCGATCCCTATGGTGACTACCTCCGGAGATAAGCGCCTGAAAAGTTCTGTCAGAATTTCTACAGCTCTTCCCTTGTCACAGCCCCTGGAGATATGGAAAAACCTGCCGCCGCGAACCAGTGAAAAACCGTTCTTCTGTGCGATCTTCGACAACAGATCGGCTGAGTCGTCATCGACCAGCAAAAAAGGTTCATCATACTCCCTGGCCATACAGGCTTCCAGTTCTGCAGCCTCCAGGCCTGTGAGTTCTGAAACCTCGTCCTCTTTCAGGTCCCCGAATCCCGTAACGGCAACCCCGGCCTCCGACGAGACTCTCTTCAGCCCTTCTCTTGCCTCTGTAATTCCTTCACCCAATGAGATCCTCAGTTCAGCGTTTTCGTTTACCGAACCGGAAATGGATCCGGGGAAATAGCCCTCAGGTATGAATATTCCCCCTCCATCCTCTGAAACAAAGGGTCCGTGCAGGCTCAATAGTCTCATCCAGTACCGCATTTCCGCCGCGGTTTTGCTGCTTACGGGAACTACTGCGATCTGTCTCCTGACCATTACATCCAGAGCAGGCAGCGCCCTGCGGAAACTGTAGCTTTTATAGT
>QIFJ01000162.1 GCA_003229755.1 Pseudomonadota bacterium | reverse complement strand
GGAAGGATCTTCTCCTCGGCGATCCTGTACCTGGAATTACAGCTGTCGCACTGGACTATCACGGTCTGCTCAGTATCGCATTAATGGGTGAGTAAAATAAAGTAATGTATAAATACCTATATGAATTACAGCATCAACGGCTTTTTCACCTGCTGATGCTGCGAAAAAACAAGCTTGCATACTGACAAAAACAACCACGAAAGTATATATTATGCTTTATACAGCTTCAAGTCAAAGAAGGCAGAAATTTTATTCGGCTTACAAGTCATTTTTCTGGAGCTTCCAGAAATAGGAGCAGGAATATGTCCTTACTAAGATCCGAGAGGCAGTTTTCTATTCACATCCTTCAGTTCACGGTCGCTCTGGGTAATCCTGACGAAAATATTCGCCGTGCGGAACAGTTAATCAAAAAGCCCACTATCGTTAAAGGAGACCTGATCGTGCTGCCGGAGATGTTCTCTTCGGGTTTCCTGTACGATAACCTTGAGGAAATGGCAAGGGAGTCTGGCAAGGCTGTGGACTGGATGAAGTCCACAGCCCGGTCGCTGGGCGTGGCGATGGCAGGGTCCGTTCCTGAGAAAACTGATAATGGTATAGCTAACTCGATGTTATTTGTGGATGAGAATGGTACCGTTCTGGGCAGCTACAACAAGATCCACCTGTTTCCCCTCACCGGCGAGGAAAGAGCTTTTGCCCCCGGAAATCGGCCAATTGTGCTGAGCTGGTCAGGCTTGAGGATAGGTCTGATGATCTGCTTTGATCTGAGGTTCCCGGAGCTCTCACGCAGGTTATGTCTTGACGGAGCGGACATGATCCTGGTATCGGCCCAGTGGCCTGAGGCCAGGATAGAGCATTTTTCCAACCTGGTCTGTGTCCGTGCCATGGAGAACCAGCACTTTGTAGCTGCTTCCAATGCTTGTGGAAATGACGGTACAGGTCTGATCCTCGGTGGAAGAAGTCTGTGCGCGGACCCCATGGGGAACGTCATGGACTGCCTGAACAGGAATACGGGTATTCTCAGCGTCCATATCTCCCCTGGTGATGTGACAAGAATCCGGAAGGAATTTCCGGTCCTGAGCCTCAGGAGGCCGGATTCTTACCGGTAGCTGTTTTTTCCTTTGAGAACAGGCTTTCAAGGCTGCTCTGTGCTCCGGAAAAGGAAGGGTTGATCTTGAGGGCCTGCCGGTAAGACTCTGCTGCCTGAGCTGTATTACCCATAGCGGAAAGAACATCCCCCTTCAGACACAGTGCATCGGCAAACTCCGGATTATCAGTCAGAATAGTATCCAGCTCCTCGAAGGCTTTTGCGCTGTCGTCCAGCTCAATGTATGCTCTTACAAGATCCAGTCTTGCATCCACCATACGAGGGTTGAGTGTGAGGGTGCGCTTGAGCTCCAGGACGGCCTCTTCCACGTTCCCCGATTTGAGCAGGGTCTTTCCGAACATGGCTATGAGGTCCGGCCACTGCGGATGCTTTCCAATGAGACGCCTCAGAATATCTGAGGCGTCCCCGTAAAGACCTTCGCGTACCATAGCCGAGGCAAGGACCATTTCGCCCTCTGTTACATCCAGCTGGTCCTTGAGTTCTATTTTCCTGCTGGTGCCCAATATCCACACTGCTATGCCGAAGAATAATGCCATTACTACAAAAGAGGTAACGACACCGGGTAAGTAAGAATTTATCCTACTGTTCCAGGCGAATTCATCCTGTTCGCCTCTGATGTTACTCTCAGGGCTGATTATGGATTTGATTCCAAGGGTTCTCGCAAGGTCAAGGAGATCTCTTTCTTCAGGCTCAGGAGGAAGAAACTCGGTGATACTGAAGGAGGCTAACTCTATACGGTATCCATTACTCTGGATGGCCAGCATGCCGACACCGGGTGCAAGCCAGTAATAGCCTTGATAGATGGGGTTTGACAGTGGTCTGTATCCTATCTTGTAGGTTTCAGAAAAAGATCCGGCTGGAACGGTAAACTTCTGTTTCTGAAGCACCGTGAAAGACATGGGGTTATCACCCCACGGTGAGGTCCATGTATCCCCGACCCGGATGGGAAATTTCAAAAGGAGTGTCGGGACAGCAGGCTCGTTCTCCAGGGGGTTGCCCGGCAGGATGTCGAACCGGTAAATAGCGTCCTTTGTATTCAGGAAATAGAAGGGTCTTTTGGTTCCTGTTACCATTTCGCTGAAGATGATTCCAGAAACGTTCAATGTCCGGTTGACTGTAAGAGTCTCTCCACCCCCGGAATCGTTGGTGTATACCCAGCGGTTGCCGGGATTCATTGGGAATACATCGATTCCGGAGGCCCAGAGGTTTACCGCGGCCAGGATCGTCAATATTGCCAGGATACTAATGATAGTGTTTAATGATCGGGACATACTAAGGAGCCCCCCTGTTGGCTACTATTTTTTAGCATAGCAGGGGGTTGGTGCAAAGGACATCCTGAAATGCGTATTCTGGTGGATGGTTATAACCTGATAAGGCGTATTCCGGAACTGTCTCTGGCAGACAGAGAGGATCTGGAGAGGGGCAGAGACGCGCTTGTTGATGCGTTATCCCAGTACAGGTCAGGCAGGGGGCATAAGATCACAGTTGTATTCGATGGCGCTGATTCATATTCTCAAGAGGGCGGTGTGGAAAAGGTGAGGGGGATCGCCGTTATCTATTCGCGGCACGGCAGGTCGGCGGACGATGTTATCATATCGATGTGCAGGAAGGGAAATGCAGACCTGCTTGTAACTGAAGACAGTGAGCTGCGCAGAAAAGCTGATGACTCGGGAGTTCCCTCAGCTCACCCGGAGTTCTTCTGGGATCGCGTACAGGGTGAGATCTACAGGAGGCTTAAGGGTGCTCTGCCGGAAGATGAGGAGCCACACCATACAGCGGGTGGGCGCAGGCTCAAAAAGAAGGACCGCAAGGTGAAAAACCTCCTGTCACGTCTCTGATGAAGTTTTAAAAGAGACTCTTTTTTCGTCTCCCTTGGCCATCCGGTCAATATTATCCCGATGCTTGAAGATGAGAAGAGCTGCGGCTATGGCGCAAAAGACAGCCAGAGCTGGATTCCCTGTCAGAACAAGTGCGAAGACAGGACTGAGGAGGGCTGATACAAGGGCGCCTGCGGAAGAGTACCTGGTGATGATCACCGTACAGATCCAGACTGCGATACTCAGCCCCGCTACCGAAGGGCTGAGCACGAGAAGGGAACCCAGTGTCGTTGCCACACCCTTGCCGCCGCTGAAACGAAGGAAGATTGAGAAGTCATGTCCTATGATCGCAGCTCCGGCGACCAGATATAAGGTGGCCGAACCGGTGGGCAGGAGGAAATTTGCGAACAGGACAGGGAGGATCCCTTTAAGGATATCGCCTGACAGGGTCGCTGCGGCAGCCTTGGTGCCCAGCGTCCTCAGTACGTTAGTGGCGCCGATATTCCCAGACCCTTCTGCGCGAGGGTCTGTTCCTCCCATTATCCGGGCAACTATTACGCCGGAGGGAATGGAGCCTGTAAGGTAGGAAAGTATTATTATTACGGTGTTCAGCATACCTGATAACCTCCAGGCACTGATTTTCTGATCCGGTTCATTACATCTTTATAAGGCGGATTGTTAAAGATAGCTGATCCCGCCACAAGTATATGCGCTCCTGCCGCCACAACCTCACCGGCGTTTTCCGGGCTAATGCCGCCATCGATCTGGATCATGACGTCGGACCTGAACCGGGACAGCATTTCACTCAGGTCCCTTAGCTTTTCAAGGGATGATGGAATGAACGCCTGGCCTCCGAATCCCGGATTCACGCTCATGATCAGGATGAAATCGATATCATCCAGTATGTACCGGAGACCGTTCAGGTCAGTAGCAGGATTTACGGCCACTCCGGACTTGGCGCCCCCTTCCCTTATCCGGCACAGCGACCTGTGAAGGTGGACAGCCGCTTCGATATGGACACTTACCATGTCAGCGCCTGCTTCGATGAAGGAGTTGATGTATCGGTCGGGGTCCTCTATCATCAAGTGCACATCCAGGGGAAGACCTGTACACTGCCTGACTGAAGAGACCACTCCAGGGCCGATCGTTATATTGGGAACGAATTTCCCGTCCATTACGTCCAGGTGAATAATATCGGCTCCAGCCTTTTCAACGGCCTCGATCTCCTCACCAAGCCTGGAAAAGTCAGCCGACAGGATCGATGGGGCCAGAATTACTTTTTGGTCTTTCATAGTATCTCCTGTTTATCAGGGAACTTCCCTTTCCTCAAAGAGTGAGCCATCTACCATTACTCTCAGTATTCCCCGTTTGGATAATGATATCGGGATCGACACTGAAGTGCCGGCTGGTACGGTGTCTTCGTATACTGTATTTTCAAATTCATCTGTAATGAGAACCAGAGTAAGAGTTCTGTCCAGCAGTCCGGGCGGCGCCTGGTAGCGATAGATGAAAATAGGAAGAGTGGGTTCCCTTTTTTTCGGCACCGCGATAGTGAGGTTCACCGTCTGTCCTTCGGTCACGGCACTGCCCTCAGGAGGTTCAAGCGCAAGAACCGTTCCTGATGGAAGATCCCTGGATTCAGACTCCCGAATACGACCTGGCTTCAGGCCCCAGGCCCTGAGCGTGGCGATGACATCTTCCATGGGAAAACCGGTGAGGTCCTCCATGTAGTAAATAAGGGGCCTTTTCCCTTCGCTGATCAGTATGTCTACTTCATCGCCGCGGGACGTGAAGCTGGCAGGTAGCGGTGATTGGGCAACTACTGTTTCGGGCTCCTTGTCGAAGTTGTGTGTCCGCGAAACCATACCGACCTTCAGGCCCGTCTGGGACAGCAGAAGCTCTACCCTCCTTGGGTTAAGACCGGTGAGGTTTGGCACATGAACGGTTCGAGTGCCCTGGCTCACAACGACTCTGACGACACGGCTCTTCCTCGTTCTGGTTCCGGGACGGGGATCCTGGTTGATGATCTGTCCTGCCGGGATGGATTCATCGAAACCTGTCCTGGCAATACGCATACCCAGGTCTAAACGGCTTGTGATCTCCAAAGCCGCTTCCAGATTCTTGCCCCTGAGGTCGGGGACTTCAACTTCTCCACCGCTCGTGAGAAAGGTAAATACGACCCACGTACTGAGTCCCGCTGCCAGTATCATGGCCCCGGCAAGAAGGATTATCTTGGCAAGTGTGC
>QIFJ01000069.1 GCA_003229755.1 Pseudomonadota bacterium | reverse complement strand
TACTATACCGAATTCCCAGCAACTAATTGGGAGATGAACCATAAGACTAGCTCTTTTCCGGAGATCAAGTATCTGGAACAAAGCGGATTACACAGGAGGCGACATTATGTTTAAGCAAGCGGCAAAGTGGAGTTTGGTTATCGTGGTATCCATGGCCCTCTTTGCCTGCGCTGAGGCTAAACGAGAGATATCATTCGAGGTGAACGCTTCTCTGGATGGAAATCCAGCGGCACAGGCCAGGGTTCTCATGGATGGTACGGAAGTGGGAACCACTGGAAGCGATGGGGTTTTTTCCCACAAGACGATGAGATTGTCCGGTGAGGAAGTCAAGGTTTCGATAATCATGGAGGCCCCGGGTCACAAGGTAGCTCCCTGGGAGGGCTCTTTCAAAGTTAACAAACCAGGGGAGGTACCCGAAGACAAATATTCCCTTGAGGCGATACTGAGATCCACGAAAAGCGTTACCTTCGCCGTCAAGGAGAAAGGGAATCCCATCGAGGGTGCCCTCATCAAGCTGGACGGCGCGAAAGTGGCCGCCACCGACCCCAACGGCGAGATGGTTTATGAATATGAAGGTGAACCGAAGAAGACTGTAAAGCTCGAGATCACCAGGAAGGGATACGTCCCATGGCTCAAGACCGTCAAGATCGAGGCGGGTATGAGAGTGGACGTGGTGATCTTCAAACCCTCAGTGCTCACCATAAAAGCGCTGACGGAGGAATACGGGCAGGAAAAAGGTATTGAGGGCGTCTCCGTTAAAATTGGCAAAAGCAGCCTCGGGAAGACCGATGCCGACGGTTCAATTTCCTATGTATACAGAGGTGCTCCCGGTAGAACTGTTACAGTGAGCATATCTGCTCCAGGCTACACACCCTCAGTGTGGAAGGCAAAGGTGGTTCTTGACGGCAGACGATCTATTAAGCGCTACTTCTACTCAACAGCCATAAAGCCCATCAGAACCGGTATCTACGGCTATTCCAGCAACGTCCTCGATGCGGACCTTAGTCGCATACTGAACCGCATCGAAGAAGCGGTTGGCAACATCCTGTTTTCCCACATGATCTTCAACGAGGTTACCGGTAACACATTGAAGGAGAACATCAGACAGGCTGAAACCGATATAGGCAGGATAACCGCGTCCGGATGGGAAAATACTACGCTTATCAAGGCTGTGGATGTTGTCATACTGGGAAGCGTTTCCAAAAGAGATCGGGGATTAACCATAGAAACAAAAGTATACACATCCGATGGGAGCCTTGTTCTGTCCCAGATAAACTCTGCGAGGGGAGAAAGGGACATTAAGAACGTCGCGAAAAAGATCGTGAAGAATATTATTGCCCGATTCCCCTTCCGTGCGACCCTGGTCTCAACCCGGGACGAGAACAGGATAAACATCGGAAAATCCCAGTATCAGCTGAAAAAAAGGATGGAATTTGCCCTGATGGCGCCGGTCATGGCTAAATACGGCAAACTTAAGGGCTATCGTGACATTGGTACTCTCAAGATCAGAAAGGTAAAGAAGACGTTCTCCACGGGCGAGATCGTCGAGCTCACGAAAGGCGCCAAAGTAGTGGCGGGACAGAGAGTCGTACGCAGGGTCGTCACAAGCAGGGAAAAGCAAGCGGCTGGCGTTTCCATCAACCTCCTGGTAAAGGGCGGGGTCCCGCCGGACGTAGATCCTCTACCGGGCGTCAATGCTTACATTGACGATCAGTGGGCCGGCACCACGGGTCGGAGGGGAACGCTCCAGATACCCCTCAAGATCGGGAGGGCCTACGATATCGTCCTGTACCGACACGGATATCAGCAGCTGAGCGGCAAGCTGGTAGCGAATCAGGACAAAGAGACAAAAGAGTACACCCTGAGCGTGAACAATGCTCTTCTCAGGGTGGAATCCATGCCCTCTCCAGCGGATATCTTTTTGAATGGTGTTAAGATCGGCACTACGCCGATGCTGGGAGGCAAACAGGTGAAATTCGGATTCCATACCCTCAAGCTCACAACAGGAGGAGACTACAGGGATTTCGAGGAAGTTCTCGGGTTTAACCGGAAGGAGATCAATCTGACCGGCTCTGACAAGATCGTATTTGTCAGGGACTACATCAAGCAGGGGCAAACGGCTGAAATGAAAGGAGACATCAACGGCGCGATCAAAGCCTACGGCAGCCCCGGTAAGAGCCATCCTGATTACTCAAATGCCCGGTTCAGACTGGCTCAGCTCTACATGGATGAAAACGACGACTACGCCGCTGCTATTCGGGAGTTCGAAAACGTCCTGTCCATGCCTGAGAACCGGCAGCTCATATACAAACAGTTCTCCGTGGCTTACACGAATCTTGGACACGCTTATTACGAACTTGGAAATGGACTTATAAGGACGGACAGGCTCAGCGCCGGACAGAAATTCGCAAAAGCTGCCGAGAATCTTGAAAAAGCAAAACAGAACACAAGATTTTTCCCGACACAATACTACGACGAGGCTGTCCATGATACGTACTATTACCTGGCCCTCTCCTATCACAAGCTGTACCTCCTGACCAGGCGGGAGACCCTGCTCGGCAAAGCAGACCTGGCATGGAGGGAATATTTCGACTTCTTCCCGAAGCAGTTAGAGACGGAGGAGACCTTCGCGCAAATACGCGATTCGGCCCAGAAATACTGGACCCAGATCCAGGACCTGATGTAGCGGGAGTAAACGGTTGGGAATGAGGGAGTTTGCCCGTCTTCAACTATCAGTGATTATGGCCACCTTATTTTTCGCAGTGGCGGCCTGGGCTGGTGAAATGAACGAGACCCGGGCAGTGATTGAGATCATAGAGACAAAACCCGCCGGGAACCGGATTTCCGTAGCGGATACGGTATCGGATATCGAGGAGGATGCGGAATTTGAGGAGATCCCCATTGAGGAAGTCACCATCCAGGAGGCCCCGGCTTTGAAGACCGAACAATTAATGCAGGGTGATATGGCCGCGGTGTGGGAAGAACCGGTTGAGGATACCGGACCCGAACCGATAGATGTTTTTTTCACCTACGAACTGACGGACATCGAGCAGGGGCGTAACGACTCCAACCCCGCCTGGTCCCCTTCAGGAGAGCTCATCGCCTTCGAGCGAAATATCAGGGACACAAGGGAGATCATCATCGCCAGACCCAACGGCCAGGTCACCCAGAAGATCCGCTATAAGAACTCCGGCGAGGAAGAGGAACTGGATTTTTTCATGAGCAGCCTCCTGGATGGTCTCCTGACAGCAGCCGCTTCGTATTCATGAGCAACGGAGCCACCGGAAATTACGACCTGTACATGGGCACGCTCGGCAGCAAGGAGGTCGTCAGGCTGACACGGACCCCGGAAAAGGATGGTCAGGCCGACTGGTCTCCTGTCGCCGACAAGATCGTATTCGTATCGGGCCGTGAAGGCCGGGCAGACTTGTACATTCTGGATCTCGCCAGCCTTGAGACGGAGCGTCTGACGAGAGGGGAAAAGACCAACCTGTATCCCCAATGGTCACCTGACGGCACCAAGGTTGTGATGCTCTATGGAAGCAGCGAAAACCACGATATTTACATCATAGAGGACCTGGGAATGCCTTTCGTGTCCATAAAACCCCTCACGACATGGAGTTATGATGACCTGAGGCCCACATGGTCGCCCGACGGGAAATATATCGCCTTTTACTCCAACTACAACAAGGAGGGAGACCCAAAGGTCTGGTCCCTGATAGTAGTAGCCGCCGACGGCTCGGACCCCGGTAATGGAGAAGGGCTTGCAGACAAGGTACTTGCCACTGATGTGAATCCGGATATAGAGCGCGGCCCTGCATGGATGCCCGACAGCAGAAGGTTGCTTTATGTGAAGAACGACCCCAAGGCCTTTTTTCCTATCTACCTGGTAGATATCGACCAGGGAACGAACGCCCCCCTGAGAATCAACACCAGGATAAACCACGACGTAACCAGTTCATCTGAAGGAGATATTGCATTCCGTGCCCAGGTTGACCAGTGGGACCATATTTTCATCGCGCGATTAGAGGAAAAGTAAAAAGCCACGGATGGACTTTTTACGACCCTGACAGATGACTAAGTACCATCCGGGAGACTGTATGAGATATTTCCTTACACTGCTCATAGTGATTTTAATTATCCCTGCCCAGGCACATGCTGTGGGTATCAAGCTGCAGAGGGCTCTGGATCAGCTTAAGCGAAACCACTACAATTACGCGGCGGAACTTCGTCTGGATCTGCAATCCCTGGATCCCACTGATCTGAGTTCCGCATACCTGATCCTGGGTATGAGCTACCTGAAAAGCGCCAACCTCTACAGCAGGCTCCACAATGTGTCCATCTCCGCCAACCTGGAGTACCTGGGAAGAATCTCCAACATGAAGGGAAAGAACAAAAGCCGGATGGCGATGATGTTCCTGGCTGAAGCCTATCTTGCGGCCAAAAGGCCTGCCCAGGCTGCTTTTCGCTACCAAAGGGTATTAAAGGATCCCGGCATGAGTTCTTCTGCCAGGGATCTGGCCAGAGCAGGACTCGGCCTGTCTTTGTTCCTTCAGGGAAACAGGAACCAGGCGGAAAAACTATGGTCACAACTTGCGGGATCAGACGATCCGGAGGTTCTGTCGGAACTTGCTTCGGCCTTTATCAGGGCAGACCTGAAGAACAAAAACCCGGTCCAGCTCTCCGAGCGAGCCCTTATGCTCAGCGGCAAATCCAGGAAGAGGGTGCCCATCCGAGTCATCAGCAACAGCATTCTGGTTTACACCGCCGGGGGGATGATCGAAAAGGGCTTGAATCTCGTCCGCGGCGCGGACTTGAAAGGATCCACCTTCCAGGAGGAGCTAGGAAGGAACAAAACTCTTCTGTTTTATGATCTTTCACTGCTCAAGAACCTCGCGGCACTCTACACAAAGGCGAGCATCTATTACCTTGAAAAAGCGCTGGAGAGGCCTAAACCGAGCAGGATGGTCTTTTACTATCTTGCCGAGGCCTATTCATTAGACGGTATTACCTCGAAATCCAACAAGGCGGTGGACGCGTTTCTCACGTCCTGGCCCCTGCCCAAGCTTCAGAAAAGCGCGGCTATCGCTATTCGCGCCCAGAACTCAGTGGCGAGCGGAAAGAAATCAGAGGGCAGGATCACATTCGATATACTTGCCAGGGAGAACTGGCAGGATCCTAAAATAATTGCCCAGGCGCTGAACGCGTGCAGTAACGTTCTGGAAGATTGTTCCGAAATAGTTTCCTCAGCCGAAAAGCTGATCCAATCCAGGGAGGACAGGAGCTATTCCACTCTTAACTACGCCCTGGGAAGACATTACCTGACCCGAAAAAATCTGGATTCAGCGGTTTCCTACATGGAAGCCGGGCGGGACAAAAGCTATAAGAACAAAATTGAGTACAATGATCCTCTCCTGCTCGTGGATCTTGCTGACGTATACTTTAAATCAAAAAAGTTCTCAGAGGCCCTGGAAATATTCTTTGAAATGAGCTTGCAGTACCCGGCTGTACGCCAGATACAAAACGCCATGCAGGGTGTTTACTCCATGGTGCAGGAGAGCGCGGGAGATGTGAAGGTATTGTAGTAAAGCAGGGAGAAGGGAAGCCCTCGACGAGCTTGGGCCCTGAGCCAGTCGAAGGGAGGAAAGAGGGAGGAGTAGTACACAGAACATTAGATCATTAGATATTGGAGCATTAGAAATTGGAGAATCGAGATTCGAGATTGGAAATTGGAGATTGGAGATTAGAGTTGATAGTTATTGGTTGTTGATTACAACTTTTAACTTTCAACTTTCAACTGACAACTGATCACTTGGAACCTGGAACTTGGAACCTGGAACTATTAATAAGGAGGCACGGCATGAAGGATAAATGGACATTACTGCTCATCATTTTTCTGGCAGCATCGGTGGGTGTGTCCTCTCGGGCAATGGCCGTGAGCAAAGACGATGGAAGACCCGACGGGGGCGTGCTGAATTACGGCGAGTACGGCAGACCTGCCACTCTCGATCCCATCACCAGCAACGATATGATCTCGCTCCGGATAAGCGAGTTGGTGTTCAACGGGCTGGTAGGTATCAACGAAAAGCAGGAAATAATCCCTGAGCTTGCCGACCGATGGGACGTAGCTGATGGTGGCAGCACTTATACATTTTACCTCAGGGAGGGCGTGACCTGGCATCCCAGGGAGGGTGAAGAGCCCAGGCCCTTCACCGCAGATGACGTCATCTTCACCTTCAACATCATGATGCATCCGAAAACGATCACCCCCCTCAAGGTAAGGTACGAATTTATCGAGAGCGCCGAAAAGCTGAACGATCTCACTGTGCGTTTCAGGCTCAAGAGACCCATCCTGAATGCGTTGGCCAAGTTCAGCTTCAAGATCATTCCTTCCCACGGACCGGCCAATTCTTCCTTCCTAACACGGAGTGATCCTTTCGTGCAAAAGCCCATCGGGACCGGCCCCTACATGATTAAGAACATTACCTCGGATCGAGAGGTAGTTCTGGTGGCGAACGACAATTATTTCAGGGGACGGCCCCATATAGACAGGTTCGTTGGCAAGCCTTTTGCGGACCAGAACATCATGTCCCAGGCCCTGATGTTTAATGCTATCGATATGATAATCCTCGTAAATCCCCGGAACATCCCGGAGATCCAGGGTGACCGACGCTACGTCCTCCAGCCCTACAACGCTCTTTCATATTCTTTCTTCGGCTACAACCTCAGGAATCCCCTCCTTGCCGATAAGCGTGTGAGGCAGGCCTTCGCCCACGCAATAAACAGGCAGGAGATGCTGGACTCCTTCTTTAACGGACAGGGAACAATAATATCGGGCCCTTTCGCCCCGGGAAGTTGGGCCTACAACCTCGATGTCCTGCCCCTGAGATATGATCCTGAAAAAGCCAGAAGCCTCCTTAAAGAAGCCGGTTTCTCCACTGGCCCGGACGGCATCATGGAAAAAGACGGGGACCAGCTCTCCTTCACCCTGAAGGTGCCCATCGAAAAGGAAAGCGAGGCTGTCAAGCGAGTTGTGCTGGCATTCAAGAGCTACCTGAAAAAGGTTGGTGTGGACATAAGGGTGGAATTCAAGGAGTGGCTATCCTGGAAAGAAGATGTCTTCCTGGATCATGATATGGATATTATCTTTGCTTCATGGGTTTTCGATGATTCTGCAGACATCTCATCCCTCTTTCACTCCTCGGAGATCGGCCCGTGGAAAAACAATTTCGGCGGCTATTCCAATCCTGTAGTGGACAGCCTGATTGTGGAGAGCAAGCTGACCCTCGACCATGAGAAACGCAGGACGATCTACAGGAAACTCCATGAACTTCTGGCCGACGAGAGTCCTTACACCTTCCTGTGGACACTGACGAATTATGCCGCCTACCATAGAAAGGTCAGGCATATGGCTATTCACCCCTATAAGTTCTTCTCCTTCGCCGACGACTGGTATATTCCGAGAGAGGACCAGAAGTAGAACTGATTGCCAGGGAGGCCACACGATACCTGAAGATATCAGCATATGAAACTCACTTCCATCAGGCCGATAGCCTTCACCCTGGCGAGAGAGCTGGTAATTACCGGGTTCCTGCTCGTCGGGGTGAGTTTCGTAGTCTTCGTTATCCTGTACATGGCCCCTGGAGATCCCTTTACCCGCCTGCTGCAGGGGCAGATAAGCGTGGTCCAGGGTAGCGGTATATACGATTCCATTGGCGTACCCACAACCTGGTACGGTCAGTACTTTTCCTGGCTGGGCAATATCTCTACCGCCAATTTCGGCACTTCGATCTACACGGGCCTTCCTGTGCTGGGTGAGGTCGTCAGGGTCGGTATAAACACCCTCTACCTGACCATTGGCGCCATGCTGATCACCCTGGCAGTGGCGGTACCCATCGCCCTTTTATCCGCCAGGCAGGGCACCACCGCGGTGACATGGCCGCTGACCATATTCGCCTATGTGATATCGGCCCTTCCAATCTTCTGGTTGGGTTATATCGCTATCTACATATCCACACACAAGTTCGGCTACTTTCCCATAACGGTGGGCTACTCCTCCTCGCAGGGCCTGAGTTTTATTTCCTTCCTCCTGCCCATAACAGTTCTGGGGCTGGGCAACGGCACGATCAGTGAAGTGGTCAGATACCTGCGTGAGGAAATGGAGAGGGTTTTTGCTGAAGATTACATTCGGACGGCCGTAGCCAAAGGAGGTTCCATCTGGAGACACTCCTTCAAAGAGGGATTCCTCATACCCATCACCCAGATAATAGCCTCCAAGATCCCCTTTATTCTGGGTGGAGCGGTTGTGGTGGAACAGGTCTTTAACTGGCCTGGAATGGGGAGGATGGCGTGGCAGGCGGCCCAGGACAGGGATTATCCGATAATTATGGGTATCGTTATTCTGGCCGCGGTAATAGTCCGGA
>QIFJ01000316.1 GCA_003229755.1 Pseudomonadota bacterium | reverse complement strand
GCCACCAGGAGCACCTGGAGTACTTCAAGGATATTTCAGACGCGATCAACCGGGCCCGATCCGGGGGGCAGGCCCTGATACTGATGAACCCAACCGGCCTGGACGATCTTGTGGCAGTAACACGGGCAGGACAGAGAATGCCCCAGAAATCCACGTACTTCTACCCGAAGCTGTTGACCGGTCTGGTCTACTATATTCATAATCAATAGGATGAGATGAGTGCCCTGAAAGAAAGCGACTCCAAGCCAAAGAGCCCTGTTATATGGGCCGTAGGTGGAGGTAAGGGAGGTGTGGGTAAGTCCGTGATCACCTCTAATCTCGCCATCAGCCTGGCTCAGCGGGGTAAGCGCTGCATTGCTATCGATGCGGATCTGGGAGGCGCGAATCTTCACACGGTAATCGGGATGCCGAATCCCAAGTACACCCTCTCCGCCTTTCTGAGGCGTGAAGTAGACAACCTCCACGAGATCATAGCCCCTACACCCATACCAAACCTCTGGCTGATAAGTGGTGCCAGGGCGCTTATGGAGATGGCAAATCCCAAATATACACAGAAGGAGAAGCTGCTCCGGCACATTTCGAAACTGGACGCCGACTATGTCATACTTGACCTCGGATCAGGCACAAGCTTCAACATCCTTGATTTCTTTCTTGTTGCCCAGGAGGGGATCCTGGTGGTCCTGCCTGAACCTACATCCGTGGAAAACGCCTACCACTTCATCAAGGCGGCTTTTTACCGTAAGCTCAAAAGGGCCACCAACAGGACCGGGGTTAGCGAGGCAATAGACAGGGTGATGGTGGAAAAGATCTCCCGGGGTATCCAGTCACCGAGGGCTCTCATCGAAAACGTCTATTCAGTCAACCGTGAAGCCGGGGAAGCGCTCCAGGTAGCAGCAGACAACTTCAGGCCCAATATTATTATAAATATGGTTCGTAGATGGGACGATAAGGACCTGGGGCAAGACATCAGCGTGGCCTGCAAGGACTATTTCGGCATTACAGTGGAATTCGTCGGTGAGATCGAGGACGATGATCACGTAAAGAAAGCCATCAGGATGAGAAAGTCTGTCATGGGCATGTTCCCTGCCTCGCCTTTTACGAAGTCCATTCATAAGATATCCAGGAAGCTTCTCTCCCACGACGGTGATTCCCATGAATGAAACGCTCAATAACAACGATTACAAGATCCTTGGGGTAGAGCCAGGGGCGGACGAAAAGGAAATTGCCCGCTCTTACCATCGAATGAAGGCTATCTACTCTGAAGGGTCGCTTTCCACATACTCCCTCCTTGCCGACGATGAACGACGGGAAATGCTGGACAAGATAGAGAAAGCCTATATGCGCGTTACCAGGGATTACTCCCGCAGCAAGGCCTCTGAGGATAACGCCCACCATGAAATTGAGCCGGCAAACGTCACCAATCCCGATGAATCGCCGGGACGATACCTGAGAACGCTCAGAGAGAACATGGGCCTCACACTGAAGGAAGTATCAACAAGGACGAAGATCCGTTCGACCCATCTTGAAAATATCGAGCTCGAAAAATACAGCCAGTTGCCCGCACCGGTCTATCTGAGGGGTTTTATCATAGAATTTGCCCGTGCGCTTTCCATCGAGAACCCTGAAGGCCTGGCCTCGAGATATCTGGAGCTAATGCAGCCGCCGGAGGAAGAGGGAGAAGATTGAGAATAGTCGCCGCAATAATTCTTCTACTCCCGTCAATATCCTTTGCCTACAGCCCACCGGCTGATGAACTTTTAAAGGGTATGGCAAAACTATGGGACAAGGCCCGGCCTGCCGCGGTAAACCTTGTCCTGGAGACGGCCGACGGCAAAGAACTGGGAAAGGTTTCCGCCACCTTGCCCCTGAGAGGAATGGATGTGATCCCTGAGGTGGACCTTTTCGGACAGGGCGGCTATCTTCCCTTCCACCTCCTCACCGTTGACAAGGATTCCCTCTTCGGCGCACTTCGAACCCGGATCCTGGGTGAGAACCCATCTGTCCGGCTCGATCGCCTGGATTCCGTGATCTCTTACCTCATTGAGGGCGACCGCGTTCATCTCTGGCTTAGAAAGGACGATCTAATGCCTCTCAAGTCAGAGATCCTCATCCAGAAGAAGACATGGACTTCCGCCCTCTATCTTGAGACTGTCAGCCTTGGCAGCAACCTCTCCTATCCGGCCAGGACGGAGATCTCCAGGGATGGAGAGCTCCTCATGATCGAGCGCCTGTCAACGGATATCGAAGACGACACAACTCCATGACCGCCAGCTTCGTCAGGGTAGCGGTGCCCCGCCCCGTCGAAGACGTATTCCACTACCGGATACCGGATCATCTCCTGGGCAGGATCACCCCGGGTCATGTAGTAACAGCCCCCTTCGGCAAGCGAACCATAACCGGCGTCGTCATGGAGTTGGTAGAAGAGGTACCACTCAAAGTCCGATCCGTTCTTTCTGTGTCTCCCATTCCACCGATCGAGGACGACCTGCTGGAACTTGCGAGGTGGACAGCCTCCTACTACCAGTCTCCCCTCGGCCTCATTGTCAGAATGTGCGTGCCTCCCCCCGGCAGGAGCGGCAGCTCCAAATTCAGGCTCACAGAAGACGGAAGATCCGCCCTTAAGGACGATACGGCAGATCCCTTCGGCGAACTGCTGGCCGCTTTGAAAAGAGGGCCCCGAACAGCGGCGCACCTTGAGAAAAAATTCTCCTCTGACGAATTCGAAAGATGCCTTGAGGCCGGGCTGATAGAAGTGCCGGGTTCCCCTCTTTCGGGCCACGCGGCCGGCGAGGCCGCCCTGGCGGCGCCTTCTTACCGGCGAGATGAAGATACCGTGCACACCCTGACCCGGGACCAGAAGAGAGTGCTGGGCTCTATTGAAAAATCCGTCGATGGCGGCAGTTTTTCAGTAACTCTGCTTCAGGGAGTGACAGGCTCCGGGAAGACTGAGATCTACCTCCGTGCTGCGAAGAAGGTAATTAATATGGGACAGAGCGTGCTGCTTCTTGTGCCCGAGATCTCTCTGACCCCCCTCCTGACCTCACGTCTGGAAAAGATCGCGAAAAGTAGCGTAGCTGTGATGCACAGCGCCCTTACAGCGGCCCAGAAGAGATCTTCCTGGGAGAATGTCAGGGAAGGCAGGGCCCGCCTCGTCATCGGGGTTCGTTCAGGTGTTTTCGTTCCTGTCCCCGATCTGGGTCTCATTATTGTCGACGAGGAGCACGACGCCTCCTTCCGCCAGGAGGAGACACCCAGCTACCATGCGCGGGATGTGGCGGTAAAGAGAGGGCAGATTCAGGGACTCCCGGTGATCCTCGGCTCAGCAACGCCATCACTGGAATCCTACAGAAATTCGGAAGTTGGAAAGTACCGGCGGCTGGAGCTTCCCGAGAGGGTGACCCCGCATCCGGAGCCCGAGATCGAGATAGTGAACATGGCCGATCCCGAGGTGGCCAGGACGGAAAACTTCTTTCTTTCAGACCGTCTTATGAATGTTCTGAAGGAGACCGTAGACGGCGGCTCTCAGGCAATGCTCTTCTTAAACCGAAGGGGCTTTTCCCCCTTCATCCTCTGCCCGGACTGCAACTACACCGTGCCGTGCCCGAACTGCGCTGTGACACTTACATATCACCGTAAAAGGGGCATGCTGTGCCATTACTGCGGGCACCTTCAGCCTCTTCCCGATGAGTGCCCCAACTGCCAGGGAACCAGGATATCTCCGGTCGGTACGGGAACCCAGCGACTGGAATCTGCCATCGCCTCGACCCTTCCCGAAGCTGTGGTAGAGAGGCTTGATCGGGACATCATAGTGAAAAAGGGGGCGCTTCAGGAGATCTATACAAGGATGGACAGGAACGAGATCCAGGTTCTCGTCGGGACCCAGATCATCGCCAAAGGGCACGACTTTCCGAATGTGACTCTTGTGGGTATTCTCAACGCGGAGCAGGCCCTGGATTTTCCCGATTTCCGTTCCTCGGAAAGAACCTATCAGCTAATTACCCAGGTGTCGGGCAGGGCCGGCAGGGGCGTTAAAAAAGGCAGGGTCATCGTTCAGTCCTACTTCCCGGGTCACTACTCGGTTTCCCTGGCCCTTGACGGCGATTACAGGGCCTTTTACGAGGCGGAGGTTTTAATACGAAGCGAACTGGGATATCCGCCTTTCGGCAGGATGGGCCGTGTGATAGTGGAAGGCGCCAGGGAAGAGACGGTCCAGAATGCCTGCACGGATATCGCCCGGCATCATTCCGATACTAAGGACATCCGGTTGCTGGGGCCATCAGCAGCACCCCTGCCCCGCATCCTCAACCGGTACCGCTGGCACCTGCTGCTCCTTGCCAGTGACCACTCAACGCTTTCAAAGGCCCTGCGCTCGGCCAGGGAGAAATCCTATAAGGGCGTCCGGGTCCATGTGCGGGTTGATCCGTATCATCTTATGTAGTGATGAACCAGTTGAAAGTTGAAGGTTGAAAGTTGAAAGTTAATTGCGAATAGTCATTGCGAGGAACGCAGTGACGAAGCAATCCTGTCTGCCATAAGATCGCTTTGTCGTTACACTCCTCGCGATGACTTTACTTGGAACATGAAACTTGGAACCTTGAACATCACGCATAAGCGTGGCCAGCGCGGGAATCCTATCCAAAATAATACCTCTCCCTTGAGGGGAGAGGTTAGGAGAGGGTGATTCCTGCACTCTTAACCATAAAAACTGGCTGGACATTGACCCATTTAACGGCTACAATCGGGTCATAATATGACCCTAATAAGTACACTTTATGAGTCATTTTGTGACCCGTATAGGGGCTTATATGGCTGACTATATCTGGCAAACACATGACTGGCCAAATTTCAGGTGGGACAGTGAAGCACTCCTTCGCCCCCTTGGAAGAGCAAGAAAATCTCAGGGACGACTGTTGGGTGAAGCCGAATATATTGGTCTCGAGATGAAAGCTGAAATTCTGACCGAGGAAGCATTCACAACTGCGGCTATAGAGGGAGAAAAACTGGATCGTGATTCCATTCGGTCGTCTGTTGCGCAGAGGCTCGGATTACCTACAGCCGGGCTCGGGCCGACAGACAGGCATGCAGATGGGTTAGTTGAAATGCTTGTGGATGCTACGGTTAATCATGAAGAGCCATTAACGCCGGAAAGATTGAAGGGGTGGCACGCGGCTCTGTTTCCAACCGGTTACTCAGGCATGAAAAGCATCCTGGTCGGGGATTGGCGTAAGGGAATTGA
>QIFJ01000049.1 GCA_003229755.1 Pseudomonadota bacterium | reverse complement strand
CCGGCGAAGACTTGAATGTCGAGGCTATAGTTTGCCCAGGGGCAGCTATCTGAACCGAGCTCTGACCGAAGTTCGAAAAGGTTGCCAGCTGCCCTTCGCTGTCAGAAGCCGCTACAGCAAGAACATTGGTCATGGTTTCCGAGTATTTTGCCGGATAAAATACAGTAGTGTTGTCATTGTTTGTGCCATCGTTTCCCGCGGCGGCAACCAGAATAATGCCGGCGGCACCAGCATCCGTAATGGCACTTATCAGAGATGCATTGTCCGGAACAAACCATCGTTAAGCACAGGCACTTTTCTACCGGCTGTCACCATTGATATAGCATAGTCTATGCCTTCGACGATATCACCTACGCTTGATGTTCTCAGAGGCAATATCGTTAAACGGTTCTGGCCAACCCCTGCCACACCTTCATTATTGTTCCACTCGGCGCCCACGATACCGGAAATGAAAGTGCCGTGGTTGTTGCTGGCAGTATCGGCCGGAGCGTTATCGTTACCGATCCAGTCCCAGCCGTTTCTATCATCTTTCAGATTGTTAAGGTCGTCGTCGGCGTTGTTCGCGGGAAGGGGCTCTGCCGTGTTGGCGAATAAATTCGAGTTCGGGATATCGGCATGGCTGGGGATATATCCGGCAAAGTTGCTGAAAAAGCCGGCATCCCCCAAACCAGAGTCCAAGACACCAACCGAAGCTAGCGCAGAAGAGTCGTAGATCGACGTCAGGGAATTCATGAATCCCCACGCTTCGGGAGCATCAATATCAACATCTATAGAGAACGTGTTTGATGTTGTCCCTATATAGCCAAGGATGTTTGCAGTATCCAGAAACCACTGATCACCACTGGCAAAGAGAGTATCGTTTGGAGTCACCCTGCCAAGCCATTTTACCCTCCAGTTGGGTTCGGCGAAAAGAACCGAGGGATCTTGTCGTAATTCCGCAACTATCCTCATAACCGGCTCATCCAACCCAATTTTCAGGCGGTAGATCTTGAGGTTTCTGGCAACTCCCAGCCTGCTTGCCCTGGCTCCGATAAGCGCCCTGTCTCTCTCCCACTGGCGGGCTCCCACTGGCGGGCATCGGGTCTGAACTTCACAAGGACCTCACCTGGAACGTAATCGAATGTATGTTTCTTTTTGCTCTCCCATGCAGCCTGGACGCTCAAGCTGCCGGCAAATAATAACCCCGCGGCGAGGAGCATTGCGGTTGCTCTCTTCAGTCTCATCTACCTCTCCAGTCGCTGCGCCCTGTAGTTTGGTTCAGCGTACTTGACCTCTGGATAGGAAGTTAATTTATCCGCTGCTTCAACAACCTCAACATTGTCCGGCAGGGACACCAGATATATGCCCGTCTTCCCAAGGGTCTTTAGGATTGTGGCTTCCTGTTCAAAAAGTATCCTGGTTATCTCCTCGCCGGAGACGTTCTCATGAAACTTCACCAGGACCTGACCTAGTACATATTCGGGCTCGGGAGGCGTTCTGGAAAATGCCATCCCAAAGGAAGTTGATATGAGCAGCATTAACAGCACTGCCATGAAAATATGGAAAATTTTCCTGCTACCGGCTTTTAACATGATCTGCTTCCGGAACTCCCCGTTATTTAATTAAGGGGCTGTCCTTGATAACAGAGATAATCCAGGATGGTCCCTTATTTAATACTATCATTTTCGGATATTGTAACCTCCAGCAACTGTAAATCCAACAAAAGTAGTCCTGGAATGCTATATTATTAATATACCTATGTATCAGGTATTTGAAAGGAGGTCGATGCAATGCGGAAGTGGAGGTATTTAGCATATCTTTTTATAGTTGTAATATTGATAGCCGGCTTCGCAGGAACCACTGTTACCGTTTCGAGAGCTGCAGATTCCTCAACATCATCAATAGTGATCGGGCGACTGACGGGTACTATCCATCCTCTCCCGGGCTTTTTCTACATGAACGACATGTTGGATATCAGCGAGATCGAAATAGAGGGTTTTCGGGTTGTGGACACGAAGGGAGGCAGGAAAGCATCTATCCGGCCGGGCAGGAACGGTTATTTCGCCAAGAAACTGGATCCCGGCACCTATACCCTTCGAAGAAACCGAAGGGATCGACCAAATTACAAGGATAATAACTACATCGACATCGTTACCTTCGACATCGGATCCGATGAACTCTTTAACCTCGGTACCATCGAGCTGGTCTTCGACGGGCCGCCGACTGAGTATTTTGCCCCCGCCGGCGGAACGGTCCGTGGAGAGTATCTGTACAGCTACCGTTACAGGAGAGCTCCGGGAAGCGAGGGGTACAGAGTGCCGTTGGCAAGGTTCCAGGCAAAACGATCGAAACAGTATGCGGCACTCCGGGATAATCTCCGGGAGAGCGGGGATGCTGTTACTTCAGAGCCCGACAGCTCCATGATAGTCCTGGTAGACAGTGCGCATGATTCCATCTAGGTAAATGTTCCAGGTTACAGTGACTCTCCTTCACCTAACCTCTCTCCTCAAGGGAGAGGGATTTTCGCCAAATCACTTTGCATGAAACCCAACACAATGCCTTACTCTGCGGTCCCCTGCGGTAAGGGCTGAATAGCCCTCTCTGCGGCCCTCTGCGTTCAAGGCTTTTATCTCTATTGACCCCTGCCCATTATCAGTCTTCGCCCTTCATAGCTTTAGCAACGAAGGGCTACGACCTGACAAGAGGGAGGGGAGTAATCACTGGTTCACCGGTTCACCCACTCACCCCTTCAAAATTAGCAAGCTCTGTAGTGAAAAACACCCTGAACTACAAAGAATACTTCGGATCACCAAGGGTGCCCCGGATCTTCACATTAACGGAGCCGTCCGGGTTCTTTTTCCCCCCCGCCAGGGAAAACAGCAGGCTCAGTTTATCAGCGGCCTTAGGGGAAGGTCTTAAATTCAGGATCATGTTCAGACGTGACCGGACCAGGTTATCCGGGTCAAGCTGGATCGTGCCCCTGACGTTACCGATTATGTCCCCTTCAACCCCGTTTTCGCCGATTGTGACCACATTTTCCCTTATTGACCAGAATGCCTTCCCTTTATCGAACTCAAGATGGTCGATACCGAACATCTCCATTGGCCCTCCGGAAAGCACAACCTTGTCGAGAGCCATATTTCCCTTACCCGAGATGTTCATTGACTCCTTGCCAACGATGACAAGTTCACTGTTAAGGATGATCCTGCCGGCCATCTCCACGGGAAGGTCATCAAGCAGGAGTTTTGAGACGTCTATATCGGCGCCCTTGGCAGACATTTCCCATCTTCCATCGCCCATCCCTATCTTCAAGGGGATCTTCCCCCACGCCCCGGCGAGATCAATCTTCCATCGCTTCATACTTGAGAGCATGCTCAAGATAGAAGGCGATATTCTAGCCCTGCCGATCTCAAGATCATCTCCGTCAACCCTGACTCTGATGCCGTCGACCTTGATGGATGTAGGAGGTGAGAATCGTGCCGAATCGATGCTTGCCAGATCTCCGTAAGCATTCTTAAGACCGGCGTTTATCGTCCTTGTGATGCTCTCCCCCGGGAAAGTGATTATGAAAAAAATCCCGGCAAATACCAGGAAGAGCAAAACGTAAGCAACTGGTCTGAAACGGGAGAATCTTTTCACTGGACTTCCAGAGTGCTTGCCAGCAGTGTAACGTCCAGCAACTGAGGATCATCAAAACGGGATTTTATTCTCAATCTCTTAATAATAACGAGATCTTTTGAGCCCTCTATTTTTTTCAGAAACTCGACGGTTCTATTCAGGTCCAGTTTCTCGAACCTGATCTCCACCGACGATTCCCTTATCCTCTGATCAAGCTGGCTGTTCATGGGCTTCATGGATGCGATACGGTCCTGGATGCCAAGCTCCCTGGCCTCCCTTTCGAGCATTCCCAGGATAGAGAAGCTTGTAGCGCGGTTTTTTATGCTGGTTTCCATGCCGGACATGCTGTTTTCCAGATCCCGGAATTGAGCTGCCAGCTCCCGGAAGGTAACCAGTTCCACTTTTTTTCTCTGGGCCATACTATTAAACCTTGTCTTCTGCTCCCAGACAGGAACAATCACCAGACTGTAGATTAGAGCGACAATAAAAAACGGAATAACTATTATCAATGCCGCTTTCTCCCGGACAGTCAGCCTTTGAAGAAATTCAAACATGCTACTTGACCTCCATTTGCATCCTGAAGGACACTTTGGAGGCATCAGCCCCGATCCTGGCGTTCTGAACTTTAACGTCCCCGAACCGTGAGGATCCTTCCATGGCGACCTTTATTTTCTCCACCGCATCAAAGGACGGGACTGTACCCTCTATTCTAAGACGCTCCGAATCAATGGAAAGTTCGTTTATTTTCAGGGCCAGCCCTTCAGGAACGATGCTGCTGAGCTCTCCCAGCACGGCAAGGGTGCCGGCTCCTGACCCTGAGTAGGCGATCAGATCATCGGATCGCTGTTCAAGCCTGGCAAATTTCTCCTGAAGCTGAGGCATTTCGCTCACAACTTTTGTGCCAGGGAACAGTTCAGTGAATTCTGACCTCAGGGACTGTGAATATTTATCATAACGGGATTTCGCCGATGAGTAACCTATGACAAGATTCCCGATTCCCAGGAGTACGATCAGGCCGAAAAGCGCTGCGGTCCTGATGACAGGAGCTCTGAGCTCCACCATTCGGCCTGCGGGCCTGAACGGCCCCTTGCACAGATCGAAGGGAGGGGCCTCCCTGCGGCCTATACCCCTGAGGGCAAGCCCCAGGGACGGCAGATATCTTCCCGGATCATTAATCGCTTCCGATTCACTGCCCGTGAAGATCTCCCAATCCCCGGGTGTTCTAATCCCGGTTATCTTCTCCTTTGAAAGGGAAGCTATGACCGGTTCGTTCAGATCACCACATGCAAGAAGGACTTCATCTTCGGCCTCAACCATTGCCACAATCTCACCGGTGATCATCATTACATCATCGATGCTGCTGCCCGTATATCTCTTTTTCCTGAGGATTGCCGGACGGCCAGATGAAATGCCGACGATCATAATACCATCCTTGTCGCAATAGACCGCGGCACCGTTATTTATACCACCGTATATGGATGCTGAGGCGAATCCGACCAGGTCGGTCTGCAGGGCCAGAAGAGATGCGCCCTCAGGAAGGATGTTAAGAACTTCTCTTACAGTGTCTTGCCTGCAGGCGACGGCAACAGCTTGCATACCGTCTTTCCCGGACTCAGAGACAACGTAATCGGCCAGGATCTCATCTGTCGAAATGGGGATCTCACCTTCCAGCTCTGAAGGGAGAACCTGCAACACTTTTCTGCGGCTGTGGAAAGGAAGAGAAAGTGACTTTTGATAGGTAAGAAATGCCGGTATCCCTATGACCACGTTCGCAACGGAATAGCCGGCTTCAGAGACTTTATGGACTGCCTCTTTCCAGCTCCTGACAGGATCATCTGATCTCCCCTGGAAGCCTGCAGCCCTGGTCAGAGCCACACCTTTCAGGTTTGCTTCCAGCTCAACCACTCTCAGGCTGCCGTCTTCGGCGAGATCAATACCTGTCGCTATCTTTGTAAACATAGTCCACCGTGAGGTTATCAAAAGCCCCTGTAGTAAACAAGTTTTACCGTCTGCCCTGTACGCTTCAGGATCCCGTAGGCTCTTGAAGAAGCCCTCTCTGTCTCCCCAACCACGTCAATGGAGAAGTGGCTGCTTGCCACATCTATCAGGGGCTGGATCTGATTGTAGAAAAACTGGTCGATACCCGGCACAGCCTCCTTCAGACCCGACGTACTCTCGAAGGGAACCTCGAACCTGGCATCGACTATCTCCTGGGCAACATCCCTGTCGATGACATACTCCGAACCTTCCGGTGTAAGGGACATTAACACTTCTTCAGGTGCGGTATTGATATTTATTCGGCCTTCGGGGTCACCGTATATGGTAATATAGTTTGCCAGAGCGGGGATCTCACCCTCTCCCCTGAAAAGAAAAACATTTCCTATCCCCTTTACCAGACCTATCTCTCCGATGGTATTGATTTTTCTGTTGGGACACGAGTAGGGATTTGCCAGGGATGTGTAGTACTCGTCTTCGGCGCCATTGGGCCTTTTGGTCCCGTCAGGATCGATCCAGTCTATCAGGCTGTCCACTATTTCATCAGATCGCTGTGCTGGAAGACCCAGGGAGTAAAGGAGCGTCCAGAGGCGGTCTGCTACGTCATCGTCCGGCGTACCGTCCTGCTTTACGAGCCTGTTTATATCCAGCTTACCCTCCTCATCCTGCAATTTTGCCGTTACCCATCCCAGGTTACTTACCGGCACGG
>QIFJ01000289.1 GCA_003229755.1 Pseudomonadota bacterium | reverse complement strand
GCCTTTGTACATAAGGATGCAGAGGGAAATAGCGGATGCCGGATATGATCTTCCGGAACTCTCCCTGAACCCGGATGAAACTATCGAGAATATTATCAAATTAATTTCAACCTCCCGTTCCCTGAGCTGACTCAAGGCACGCTAAGACACAAAAAGGATAAAAGCTAATTTATCACAGGGTTCAAGGGCAAAATAGAGCAAGGGGTCTCACGCCCGTTCGTCACGCAAAAAGCGTGACTCACTCAAGTCGCCAAGGACGCAAAGAATAATAATTGTTTGTTGGTTTGAGAATAAAATCTTTATAAATTCCAGAAAAACATTAATATTTTTTCTTGGCGCTCTTTGCGGCTTTGCGTGAAACCCAAACCTTGACGGTACTCAGTGTTCTCTGTGATTCTGTGGTGAAAAAAAGTTTGGGACAGTACAGTTGAAAGAACCCCTTTTTTTAGATAAGATGCACCGCTGTAGCCAGCTTCCCGCACAGCTTCTGGATCCCATCCCCGGCCGGCCGGGTGATCTGGTAGAACGATGCGGAAATGGCATCCGGGACCGATGGGGATAGATACTGCGGCTCCGCTGCAGATCGGCGGGGCTTTTTTATCGTCAGTTTCTCTGAATCCGGTTCTATCAGCTTAAAATGGCTGTTTTTTAAGTGAAAACATATTATAAAAGGTGAGGGCCACATATTATAAAAGGTGAGGGCCGATGAGGTCGCGGCTCAGTTGTGCGTTTAATCATTTTACAAAAAGGAGTAGGAGATGAGCGATAAGATGATTACCCTGAGTCAGAACGACATACCAAAGGCGTGGTACAATGTTGTGGCGGACATGCCCACAATACCTGATCCGCCCCTCAATCCGGGAACGGGCCAACCCATCGGTCCTGAGGATCTGGCGCCCCTTTTTCCCATGGGTCTGATACTTCAGGAAGTCAGCCAGGACAGGTGGACAGACATTCCTGAAGAGATCCTCAAGCTCTATGCGATGTGGCGTCCATCCCCCCTCTTCAGGGCGACCCGTCTCGAAGAGAAGCTGGGTACCCCGGCAAAAATATACTACAAGTACGAGGGCGGCAGCCCTGCCGGCAGCCACAAGCCTAACACTGCTGTGGCGCAGGCCTACTACAATAAAGAGGAAGGAGTCCGTCGTCTCGCAACGGAGACGGGAGCTGGCCAGTGGGGAAGCGCTCTGTCCATGGCATGCAGTTTCTTCGGACTGGAGTGCACGGTGTACATGGTCAAGGTGAGCTATCATCAGAAGCCCTACCGGCGCTCGATGATGCAGGCATGGGGCGGCCAGGTTATCCCGAGCCCCTCCGACCAGACAAACGCCGGCAGGGGTATCCTTGAAAAAGACCCGGATTCCCCCGGAAGTCTTGGTATAGCCATCAGCGAGGCGGTTGAGGACGCGGCTACTCACGATGACACAAAATATTCCCTGGGAAGCGTCCTGAACCATGTCCTCATGCATCAGACAGTGATCGGTCTCGAGGTCAAGAAGCAGTTGGAGATCGCAGGGGACAAACCTTCGCTACTCATCGGTGCGTGCGGTGGCGGCAGCAATTTTGCCGGGCTCGTTTTCCCCTTCATGCCGGAAAAGATGGCCGGTGAGGATATCAGGTTCCTGGCAGTTGAGCCCACATCCTGCCCGACACTCACCAAGGGCAAGTACGCTTACGACTTCGGTGACACGGCGCAGATGACCCCGATTATTCCCATGTACACCCTCGGCCACGATTTCGTTCCCCCGGGGATCCATGCAGGCGGACTGAGGTACCATGGAGAAGCAGCGTTGGTCAGCATCCTTCACAGGGACGGTATCGTGGACGCCGTGGCGTACACCCAGAACCCGGTGTTCGAGGCCGCCTTGATGTTCGCCAGGACAGAGGGTATCCTGGCTGCGCCCGAGTCTGCCCACGCGGTGAAGGCTGCCGTTGATGAAGCTGTCAGGTGTAAAGAAGAGGGCAAGGAGGAGGTCATAGTGTTCAACCTCAGCGGACACGGACTGCTTGACCTTACCGCATACGATGCATACCTGGCGGGTGAGCTCGAAGACTATACTTATCCGGATGAAAAGATAGCAGAGTCCCTTAAAAATCTGCCGCAGTTCTAAAAAAGGTATATGGTGTCCTGGTTCAGAAGAAGGCCTTCGCGCCTGACAAAGGGCGAACGCAAGAAGACATCCGTCCCCGAGGGACTGTGGATCAAGTGCAACAACTGCGGGGAGATAGTCTACAGTAAGGAGATCGACCGCAATCTCAAGGTCTGTCCAAAGTGTGACTACCACTTCAGGATCACCGCGAGAGAGAGGATCGATCTCCTCGTCGATCCGGGCTCCTTTGAGGAGTTCGACTCACAGATAAAGAGCGAAGACCCGCTCCAGTTCAGGGATTCCAAGAAGTACAAGGACCGCATCAAGGATGCAGTGAAGAAGACAAAACTGAACGAGGCGGTCATCTGCGGTACCAGCACCATCGATGGAAGAGAGGTTGTTCTTTCCGTTTTTGACTTCTCCTTCCTTGGCGGCAGCATGGCTTCCGCAGTGGGTGAGAAGATCACACGTGCCATCGAGATGGCTGTGAAGAGGCGCTGCGGTCTGATAATCATCTCATCATCCGGAGGGGCCAGGATGCAGGAGGGGGCCCTTTCCCTGATGCAGATGGCCAAGACGAGCGTTGCCCTCGCGAAAATGAGGAAGGAAGGACTGCCCTTCATCTCAGTACTCACAGACCCTACAACAGGGGGAGTTACAGCCAGTTTTGCCATGCTGGGAGACGTAAACATCGCTGAACCGAAGGCCCTGATCGGTTTTGCGGGCCCCAGGGTCATACAGCAGACGATCCGGCAGGATCTGCCGGAGGGTTTTCAGAGGTCGGAGTTCCTTCTCGAGCACGGTATGGTTGATAAGGTCGTTAACCGCAGGGAACTCAGGTCCACACTGGCAACCCTCCTTTCGATCTTCGCGGGAGAATGACTTATCAGGAGGCCGTTGATTATCTCTTCGGTCTCGGTGAGGCACGCATAAAGCCGGGTCTTTCGAGGATCAACCAAGCGCTGACGAAACTGGGGGAGCCCCAAAATGGGTTCCCCCAGGTTGTTGTTGGAGGCACCAATGGCAAGGGATCCGTCATCGCCATGATGGAATCTGTCCTCAGCGATGCCGGCTACAGGGTTGGCAGGTTCACATCCCCCCATCTTTTCCGTTATGAAGAGAGGATCCGCGTCGGAGGAGATGACCTCCCCGCCAGGCTCCTTCCGGGAATAGTTGAAGATGTCAGGAAAACGGGCGTTCCCCTTTCATATTTTGAGTTCGCTGCCGCGTGCGCGCTTCTGCATTTTTCAAGAGTGGGGGTAGACCTTGCCCTTCTGGAGGTGGGCCTTGGCGGGCGCTGGGACGCGACCAACGCCACCTGCCCGATACTGAGTGTTATAACCTCCATTTCCCGCGACCATATGGAGTGGCTTGGAGAGACCATCGAACAGATAGCCTGGGAAAAGGCCCCCATAATGAGGGAGGCGGCACCTGTAGTCCTCGGAAGGATGCCCGCGGCTGCTATGGAGGTGATGCTGAAAGAAGCGTCGCTGACTGGAGCTCATACCAGGGTCTATCTGAGGGATTTTTCACTGGATGCCGGTGATTCGGTCCTTTCCTATAGCGGGACTGGCTGGAAAATTGACGGCATAACCCTGGGGCTTGAAGGCGAATTTCAGGTCGGAAACGCCGCCTGTGCCATCGCGGCCTTAGAGGAGCTTGCCGGGGCCGGGTACGATATCGGCAGGGAAAACGTCCTTGCCGGACTGTCAGAGGTGAGATGGTCGGGAAGGTTTGAAAGGATTCCCACCAGCCCCGGGATCATTGTGGATTCAGCCCACAATCAGGATGCCATCAGGGCCCTTTCAGGATCGCTGAAAGAGAGTAAAGGCAGGAGGGTCTGGCTGTTTTCTGCCCTGAAGGATAAGGATATAGCTGGTATGGCAGGACAGGTGGTCGGCGATATGATCTGTATTGTTCCGCTGAAGCATCCCAGATCCGCCGGTGTTGAAATGATGAGGGATATATTCGAAAAAAGCGGCATGAAGGCTGTTGCCTCGGCTTCCCTTGAGGAGGGGTTAACCAGGGCAAGGGCAGAAGCGGGAGAAGAAGGAACGATAGTAGTGGCGGGCTCCGTATATCTCGCCGCTGCGGTACTTGAGGAGCTGGAACATGAAGCGGAGGAGGGCAGTTGAAGTCTGCACTGATGGTCATAACCTCGGTTTTACTGCTGGCTTCTGCTTCCGTCGCAACGGCCGAGGATGCGGCTGTTAAGATCAACGCCCTCCGGATGGAGTACCTCTCCGACGGGTCGTTAAAGGCAACAGGTGGCGTTAGTATCAGTGGCGACGGGATGAGTCTGGAGGCAGGTGAGGCTGTTTACGACCCGGGAAAAAGAATAATAATCCTGAAGGGCGATGTCCGTATGCAGGATGCCGAGGGAGGCCTTTTGTCGGGGGATAAGCTGGAATTGGACCTGGAAACCATGACGGGTTCCGTCAGGAAAGGCGCTATCAGTCTTGGCAAGTCCGGGTTCAGGATTACGGGAGACACGATCAGCCGTAAGGGCAGTAATGTCTATGAGGTGGAGAAAGGCACCTTCACGACCTGCCCCGAGGATTGCCCTGACTGGTATTTCGCCGCATCACGAATAAGGGTCAGGGAAAAAGGCTATCTGACGGCGAAAAACGCCTCCTTCAGGATTGGCGGGGTCCCGGTCTTTTACTCTCCGTTTTTTTTCTATCCCGTAAAAACAGAGCGCCAGAGCGGACTGCTTGTTCCAGAGATCGGTTTTACAGAGCGGTTTGGCTGGGAAATATCTCTTCCGGTGTTCCTGACCATAGGCAGGAGCGCCGACGCGACCCTGACCCCAAGGTATTTCTCTCGCAACCCCACGGGCCTGGGGGGAGAGTTCAGGTACAGCTTGCCCCGGGGCGGAGGAGGCGAATGGTCCGGCTTCCTGATAGAAGAGGAGGAGGGGCACCGATGGTACTCGGCCGGCGGCAGCTCATGGAGAATCGCACCGGGTCTCTGGCTCCGAGGCAGCTGGTACGATTCGTCGGACGATACGGTTTCCACCGATTACGGTGATGATTTTAAAGAGAGGAACCCCGGCGTAGCGGAAAGAAACCTTACGGCTGAGTACTCGGGGGGGCCCTTGGAGTTATGGGCGGGGGTATCCGAGCTCACTCCGGACGGTTCGAAGATAAGGGCCACTGA
>QIFJ01000040.1 GCA_003229755.1 Pseudomonadota bacterium | reverse complement strand
AGAGATATTCTTGTGCAGTATATATTATTGCCTTTAGGGTCCAGGTATTTCCTGAAGGCAGTACATGGGGATGTATCATATTCAATTTACAGGAAGGGATTGATTGATAAATGAAAAGTGATAACTCACCCTCTCCTAACCTCCTGGGCCAGCCTTTGGCTGGAGTCCCAAGGCCCATGACCCAGGTGGTGATCCAAGGTCCAAGATCGTGATGAGTGATGCGTAATTAGTGAAACCAGGCTATTGGCTGTAGGCGGTAGGCTATAGGTTTAAAAACAAAACCATCAACTACTAACTGCATTGAGCCAATTTCCAATCTCCATTTTCTAATTTCCAATTCCAAATGCTCTAATGTTCTACTCCCCCTCCTCCCTCCTGCCTTCTCCCTCTTGCCTATCAACCCCCATTTTTTCCTTTGAAATTCCCACCCGGTAGCCTTAACATGAGGAAGAACTGTTCTGTTCAACCTTCGTTTCGCTGCCGGTGTGAGCCTGCAGGGGGAAGTAACCGTGATTTTAAGTTATCTGTTAATGTCCGGGACAGGGTTTCCCATGTGGGCAAATCCGGTATCTGTCTATTATCAGAATGACAGGGGGGACGGCAGCTCGAAGCTTGAAAATAAAATACTACGGGTCTGAGCCAGTAGTATTTTATTAGGGGATGGTCTAATGAAAGACTCGCAGAAGATCACTCATGCGATGAGCAGGTTGAGTTTACATGAGCATGTATATCTTTCGCTGGTCGCGATCTTCATCGGTATTCTTGCCGGTTACGGTGCGCTTATCTTCCGGTACGTCATCAAGTTGGCGCAATACGGTTTCTATCAGAACACAAACGACGTCCTGACCTTTCACAGTGCCATGCCGTTGTGGCTCAAGATAGTGCTGCCGGCTGCAGGTGGTCTCATCGTTGGTCCCCTCATATATTTCGGCGCCCGTGAGGCAAAGGGACACGGTGTGCCGGAAGTTATGGAGGCTGTTGCCCTCAAGGGCGGGATAATCAGGTCCAGGGTGGCCCTTGTCAAGATCCTGGCCTCGGGCATTTCCATCGGTTCCGGGGGTTCAGTGGGGCGGGAAGGTCCCATTGTTCAGATCGGAGCCTCCATCGGCTCCACACTGGCTCAGATCCTCAGAGCGCCTACCTTCCGCCAGAGGACCTTCGTAGGCTGCGGCGCGGCAGCGGGCATAGCCGCCACCTTTAACGCGCCCATTGCCGGGGCCCTCTTCGCAGCGGAAATTATACTTAGTGATTTCGGTATTGCCACATTTTCACCGGTAGTACTCTCCTCGGTGACCGCTACCGCTATCTCGCGTCACTACTTAGGTGATTTTCCGGCCTTTATCATCCCCGCTTATGAGGTTGTATCCCTCTGGGAATTCCTCTTCTATCCGGTCCTGGGAGTTGTTGCCGGACTGGTAGCAGTTTTATTCACTGTGACCCTGTACAAATTCGAGGATGGTTTTGAAGCGCTGAAGTTTCCGGAATATTTAAAGCCAGCACTGGGAGGTCTGCTCCTCGGCGTGATGCTTATCAAGCTGCCCTACGTGTTCGGAGTGGGATACGGGGCGATCAACCTGTCCCTCAAGAACCAATTGCCTGCTCTGATCCTTCTGTCCCTGGTCTTTGTAAAGATACTTGCCACTTCCGTTACGATCGGCTCCGGCGGCTCCGGAGGTATATTCGCGCCATCACTGTTCATAGGGGCCATGACAGGCGGATTTTTCGGTTGGGGGGTCAATACGCTGTTTCCCCAGATCACCGCTGATCCCGGCGCCTATGCCCTTGTCGCCATGGGGGCTGTTGTAGCCGGCACGACCCACGCCCCCATAACCGCCATACTGATAATCTTCGAGATGACAGCTACCTATAAGATCATCCTGCCGCTGATGTTTGCCTGCATTATCAGCACCCTCATCGCTACTTCCATCAAGGGCGGTTCGATCTATACGATCAAGCTCTCACGAAGGGGGGTTGAGCTTTCACAGGGCTGGGAGCAGAGTATCCTGCAGACGATCAAGGTTAGAGATATAATGCACGACCATGTGGTAACCGTTCCGGAAAGTACTCTGCTAGGAGAGGTTATCGAAAGCCTAAAGACCAAGGATGTCTCTTACCTGCACGTTGTCAACGAAAACAATGAACTGACGGGAGTCATATCCTTTCGCGATATCCGGTCAGCCCTTCAGGAGGAAACCCTGAAAAACCTGGTTATTGCCAGGGATGTGGCCACTATGGATATAGTGACAATACATCCCTCAGACAGCATCCTCCTTGCCCTCCGGGAGATGGGCAGCAGGGGGATCTCCCATCTCCCGGTGGTGAGGGAGGATGATGGGAAAAAATTGGTAGGCACAGTGAGCCAGCGCGATGTTATGGCAGCCTATGACAGGGCTATTTTAAAACGGGAAATAGAGGAGATATAGTTTCTAGTTTCGGTCCCAGGTCCCAGGACCGGCCACGCTGGGCGTGGTGTTCCAGGTTTCAAGTTCCATGTTCCAGGTTACAGTGACTCACCCTCTCCTAACCTCTCCCCTCATCAGTCTTCGCTAAAGCTACGACCTGACAAGAGGGAGAGGGATAAACCCCGACACCCCGTTACTCCGATACGTGTACGATCGTATCCTCTGCCCGCGCTCATTCACCATCCCCTTCATCTTCAATTCGTCCTTCGAGTTCCTCCAGGTCATGATCTAGCTGTCGTGCGAGTTCTTCCGCGTTATCGTGGCTTATCTCGCCCTCCATGAGGAGTTCTGAAAGTGTGCTCTTCTGAAGCATGAGGAGCGATCTTCTCAGCATCAGCTCCCTGGAGGTAATGACTTCAGGTGTTGCTTCCAGCTCCACAATCTCCTCTCCTACTTTTCTCAGCTCTTCTTCAAGTTCATACGCCAGGCGTGTTGCTGTGGCCGGTGAGATGCGCCCCTCCATCTTTTTCCTTTTGAGGTCTTCCAGACTCCTGTTGATAATAACGATACGGGCCACGGCGCGCTCATAGAGCTCATCCTTCTCGTCCCTGCCGGCGAGGCCGAGGAACCTGATAAGCGGCGACATGGTAAGCCCCTGAACGGTAAGGGACAGGAAAACAACTCCAAACACCAGGGAGACTATGAAATCCCGCTGCGGAATATCGGGCAGGCCCAGAGCAAGGGCGATGGGGATCGAACCGTGGATACCTCCCCAGTTAATAACGTGGGTCCACCTGATGGGGATCCGTTCACCTGCCAGATTAAGGAGCGCGAGCATGGGATAGCTTCCAATGGCCCTGGCGGCGACCACTATGAGGAAAGCGGCAAGTATTGAGGGCCATATCAGGAAAAGCTCACCGGGGTCTATCTGGGTACCTATCATCAGGAAGATAAGGGAATTGATGATAAAGGCGGCGATCTCCCAGAAGTTTTTAATGGCAATACGTGTTGTTGGGCTCATGGCGTGCCGGGTGCCCTGATTTCCGATCAGAACCCCGGCAGCCACAACTGCCATAACACCTGAGACGCGCAGGGTGTGTTCTGCGATCATGAATGAACCGAAGGCGAGGATAATGGTGATCAGGACCTCGAGAACGTGATCGTCCAGCCTCTTGAGGAACATGAACGCTATCTGTCCGGCGATTATTCCCACTATCAGGCCGCCAACGACGACTTTCAGGAACAGCAGGACTGATGGACCCAGACTGAAAGTTCCAGAAGTTATTATTCCCACAAGCACGCCGTAAAGAACGATGCCGGTCCCGTCGTTGAATACCGATTCTCCCTCCACGATCATGGAGAGCCTCTTGGAAACGCCCAGCCTCTTGAACAGGGCCAGGACGGAAATGGGATCCGTGGGCGTGATCATTACACCCACGAGAAGGGCTACGATAAAAGGTAATCCTGTCAACCGCTGCAAAAGAAGCCCGGCCGTGAATCCAGCTATTAAAAGCCCGGGAAGGGCGAGGACCGCTATTGTCCGCATGTTTCTTTTCAGGTTGGAAATCTCAAAATGAATAGCCCCCTCGAAAAGGAGGGGAGGAAGGAACGCGAAGAGGATCATCTCCTCGGTGAGGCGATAGGGGCCGATCCCGGTGAGTCCTACAAAGAGGCCCCCGATCACAAGGGCTATCGTATAGGGAAGCCTGACGTACTTGACCACAACACTGATGAGGGCTGCTATGGTCAGGAGCGTCAGAAACTGGATCTCTGGTCCAATGAGAGTCTGTTCCATCAGGAATACCCTAGGCTTGTACGGGTTTTCTCTTCTCGTCCACGCTCCGGTAAAAGCGATCCTTGTCTATGATCGCCCGCTCGATCTCCCCGTCTGCAACGAGCTCAACTTCGTCGTAGACCTCAACATCGAACAGATACCTGATACCGGCAACTTCCCTTAATGTAACGATGGCTTCTACCTTCAGGCCGGGAGGGGTAGGTTTGAAGTGGTGTACCAGGATCCGCGTGCCCACTGAGATCTCGCCCTCCTTCATCACAGGCAAAAGCGCATCGGTGGCCGCGGTTTCGAACATTACAGTGATCATGGGAGTGGCAAGAACATCAACACCTATATTTCCTACGGTACTCGCAAGATGACTTTCATCGACTACCATGGAAAACTTCCCTGTCGCTCCGGGTTTCAATCGACTCATAATGGTATCTCCTTTCAGGACGGTATGCAGATAATCACAGGAGCAGAGACACGTCAAGGGATGAGGAGGCGGCCTGTTTGTGAAGCTGGCTACTTGACGCTGTGAGAATGTATGTGGTAATTATTGATCCTGAGGCTGAAATGAACTTACGAGATAACCTCATTCTATCTGTGTCCCTGATTCGATTCTGGTGGTGGTCCACCAGTTATGATCAGGCCATGCCGGCTAACGGACAGGGATAGAAGTACCAATCAACAACCCAGACAAGCCCCGCCGAAATTCGGCGGGGCTTTTTATATTTAAAAGGTTTTTAATTTAACGCAGGGGGGAGAGGAAGGAGAAAGTAATGAGAGGAAGATCGTTTTTGAAAATTGCTGCTCTGATGGTAATGGTAGCTTTTCCACTGGCGGCGCAACATGCATACGCGGCTGAGGCTTACAAGATAGGGGCGGCCTTTGCCCTAACCGGACCGGCTGCAATGATTGGCAACCCTTCCAAGAAGATGGCGGACATGCTTCTGGAGGAGATCAACGCTGGTGGTGGTGTCAACGGCCATCCAATTGAAATGATCACCTACGACACAGCATCCGATCCCACAAAGGCCGTGACCGTTATACGCAGGCTTGTGAACAAGGATAAGGTCCTGGCGGTGATAGGGCCTACGACGACGGGATCAGCCATGGCCTCCATCAAGTTCATACAGGACAGCAAGGTGCCAATGATCGCAGCTGTTGGCGGGTCTCCCGTTGTAATTCCGGTGAAGAAGTGGGTGTTCAAATCCCCTCAGACGGGAATAGTCGC
>QIFJ01000225.1 GCA_003229755.1 Pseudomonadota bacterium | reverse complement strand
AACAGGTGGTGCACATCACAGGGGTGTGTCCAGGCTCGATACCGTCCCCCAGACACCGGCCGCATTCGATCAGGCGGGGATATTTTATCTCAGTTTCGGTGCCGTAGGCAGCTTCTTCGAATTTTATATCCAACCGGTATCTGAGATCCTCACCCCTAATACCCCTTGACCCGCGCTGGGATCTTTCCGTGCCGAAGAAATCAGCAAAAAGGTCGGAAAAAATATCCGCGAAGGACGTTCCAATATCAAAACCACCTGAAAATCCACCGTTTCCAGAAAGGCCGGCGTACCCGAACCTGTCGTAAACCTTTCTTTTTTCATCGTCGGACAGGACGGAATACGCCTCGGAAAGTTCCTTGAACTTTTCTTCAGCCTCAACATTTCCTGGATTCTTATCCGGATGATACTGGATTGCGAGTCGCCGGTAGGATAATTTTATCTCTTCACCGGTAGAATCACGGGAAATATTGAGGATCTCGTAGTAATCTCTCTTCTGTTCCATCTACTCCTCTTCTTCAGGTTCCCCGGATTCCCCACCGGACACATGGACAATGGAGGGCCTCAGGACCTTTCCTTTCAGCTTATAGCCCTTCTGGAGCTCGGTCGCAACAGTCCCCTCCTCATGTTCGCTGCCTTTCAGCACACCCACAGCCTCGTGGATGTTGGGATCAAAGGGATGGCCTACCGACCTGAGGGTCTCTAATCCACACTTTGTCAGAACCTCATGCAGGTGCCCTGAGATCATTCTGACTCCTTCCAGAATGCCCTGAATCTCGGCATCGGAGTGCTCGCTTGCCAACGCCCTCTCCAGGTTATCCAACACAGGCAGGAGTTCTGAAATAAGCTGTTCGTTAGCGTAGCAGATAATATTCTCCCGCTCCTTTTCCATTCTTTTCCTGAAATTATCGTAATCCGCCGCGGCTCGGAGCATGCCGTCCTTCAGTTCCTCTATCTCAGCCTTCAAATCCTCATACTCCACCAGAGAGATCGTTATTGCCTTCTCACCACCTTCTTCCTTAACAATTGTATCTTCGCCATCGCTTATGATGATCGTATTTTCTGCTGCAGGCTCGTTTGCCGGCTTGTTTCTCTTGCTCTGACCCAAGATCAGACCTCCTTCACAGTCCTTCCTTCGCAAGGTTCTCGCTCAATGTAGAAGCAGCCGTCCGTACCAGCGGAATAACCTCGGAGTAGTTCATCCTCGTGGGACCAATAACGCCCACCGTCCCCAGAGCGACATCACCGTTGCCATAGGTGGAGGTGACAAGGCTGACACCACCTACTCCGCTGATCCCTAACTCGGATCCAATATACACAGTCAAACCCTCAGCATCCATAGTCTCATCCAGAATGGCCACCAGGTTACTCTTTTCCTCGAAAGTCTTGAACAGCTGCCGCATTCGCTCAATGTTCCCGGTAAACTCCGGAAAATCCAGGATCTTGGAGCTTCCTTCAACATAGACGTCGGTGCCGTCCTCGGAATCCAGCATCTTTTTTCCCAGCTCCAGGGCGGCATTCATGAGGAGGTCGTAGTTTTCCTTGTCTCTCCTCATATCGTCTGTAAGTCTCCCGCGCATCTGGCCAAGGGAAAGGCCCTGGTAGCGATCGTTGAGGTAGCCAGACATGTTCTCCAGCGCCTCCTGGGAAAAATCCTGATCCATCTTTATCAGCCTGTTCTCTGATATTCCCGACCTGGAAACGAGAACCACCAGAACGACCCTGGATTTGATCCGCACGAAATTTACATTCTTGAATGTACTGTACAATCTGTTTGGAGCAAGGACTATTCCGGCGTAACTGGAGAGGTTTGAAAGGACCCTGGACGTTTTGCGGGCGAGATCATCCACACTGCCCTGATACGAGAGGAGCTCATCCCTCACTTTCTGGCTGCCCTCTGCCTGGAGAACTCTGGCTCTCAGGATATCGTTAACATAATATCTGTAGGCCATTTCAGTTGGTATCCGGCCTGCAGATGTGTGGGGCGCAACAAGGTATCCCTCATCCTCCAGATCGGCCATGACGTTGCGTACAGTGGCGGGGCTCAGGTCAAAGTCGTATTGTTTTACGACCGTCCTGGAGCCTACCGGTTCTGCCGTCTCCACATATAGATGAATTACGGCCAGCATGACGCTGCGATGCCGATAGCTGTTTTCAAGTACTGACATGTGAACTCCCTGGCACTCTCTCATAACGAGTGCCAGAATTTCCTTAACATGGAGGCCTGTTAGTGTCAATTAAGGCCGTGTATGTGTTTGTTCTTTTTGTCGACTAACTCTCCTGTAAATTAACCACTTTTTATTTGTGGACAAGTGCATCTAGTGTTCTGGCCAACTCGGCCTTAATTGAGTGCGCAGTCGAGGTGCGAAGTCGAAGTAGGCTGGTACGCATATGCATAAGGCTCCGTTTAGGTGGATCCAAGGCCCAAGATCCAAGATCAACGGACCACAAGATTGCTTCGTCCTTCCGCATCTTGCGATATTCCTCGCAATGACCAAACATGGTCGCCCTTCGCCTTACGCACTGCCTCAACCCCTCCTTCCTCTTTCCTCCCTTCGACAGGCTCAGGGCCCGAGCTTGTCGAGGGCTTCCCTCCTCCCTTGGAGGTTAGACGATCGCCCCAAAAACCTCATTCGACAACAGCATGCCCCTCGTCGTCAGTCTTATCCTTCTCGCTGATGTCCTTATCAGGCCCAGTTCACGGAATCGCTTCAGGGAGGACCCAAGAATTATTCTCGGATCCTTGCCGTACCTCAGGATAAAGTGGTCGATGTCCACACCCTCAGTTTGCCTCAGAGCCAGCATGAGAGCTTCCGCAGGACGTATCTCCGGACCTTCCACACAAAGCTCCTCTTTCACGGAGCCGGGATCAGCCATGTAGGCCGCAAGGTCCGCGGCGTTGCGCCACCTTGATCTTGTGCCTTCGGCAGTTACCGCACTGTGCGCGGATGGCCCAAGGCCGATGAAGTCGCCGTCCCGCCAGTAATTAATATTGTGCAGGCACTCATGGCCCGGCTTTGCGAAGTTACATATTTCGTACTGACGATACCCTCCAGCGATCAGGGTCCTGATCGATTCCGTAAACATCGCGGCAGCAGTATCCTGATTGATTTCCCGCGGACCTGAATCAGCACTCTGCACGAGGGAATAAAGGGAAATATGGTCAGGGTCAAGCAGGAGGGCTGTTTGAAGGTCATTTATGAAAGATTCTTCCTCCTGTCCGGAAAAACCGTAGACCAGATCTATGCCAACCGAGATGAAGCCGGCGCTGCGTGCTGCTTCTACCGAACGTTCGGCCGACTCCTCCTCTCTTCTTACTCCCAATGCTGCAAGGGAATCCGGGTCGAACGATTTTATACCGATGCTTACCCTTCCGAAACCGGCCTCCTGCAGTCTCCCGAGCTCATCTGTTCCTGCTCCAGGTACGACCTCGATACTGCTCTCCGATGTGCCATCCATAAAAAAGGCTTCGTCCAGATGTCTGAAGAGACTTTCGTAGAATCTCGCGGGGAGGACTGATGGGGTTCCACCGCCGACATAAACACTCCTGACCGGAGCGGAAATCGTTCCGGATATGGAATCGACCTCTCTTGCCAGCGCATCGAGATAAGCCTCAATTTCCCGGGGTTTCACCCTGTAAAAGTGGCAGAAGTCACAGAGATTCCAGCAGAACGGTACATGGATATAGATGGAAAAAAAGGGGGGAAACCAACCGGCAGACTTCATGTTACCTGACAAAGCATCTGGCACGCCGGTCATTGCTCCTGTGGGAAAGTTCAGGTACCTCCACTGAACATCGGTCTATCCTGATGGGACATCGTGGATGGAAGTGGCACCCCGGCGGGGGGTCAATGGGGCTGGCCACTTCACCTGCCGGCCCTCTGTCCTTCGTCCTCAGATCCGGATCAGGTTCGGGTATGGCCCGCACCAGGGCTTCAGTGTATGGATGAACCGGATCCGCATAGACATCCTCAACGGGCCCTTCTTCCACCAGCCTGCCAAGGTACATCACAGCAACTCTGTCGCAGAGGCTCCTGATCACTCTCAGGTCATGAGAGATAAAGAGCATCGTGAGGTTAAACTGCTCCTTCAAGGTCATAAGAAGATTGAGGATCTGGGCCTGGATCGAGACATCGAGAGCCGAAACTGGCTCGTCGGCCATAAGGAAATCAGGCCTCAGGGACAGGGCCCTGGCGATTCCGAGACGCTGTCTCTGCCCGCCTGAAAACTCATGGGGATACCTGCTGTAACTGTCGGCAGGCAAGCCAACAGTGGCAAGCATTTCTTCAACCTTTACCTTTACAATATCAGTGCTCATTCCCGAGAGCCGAAGAGGCTCTCCGACAATGGCGCCCACGGTCTTCCTGGGATTCAGGGAACCGAAGGGATCCTGGAAGATAATCTGCATGCGGTGACGATAGGGTCGGAGCTCCCGTCTGTTAAGTCCGGTTATATCGATACCGTCAAAGATCACCCTGCCCGAGACAGGCTCGATCAGCCTGAGAATCATCCGGCCAAGTGTGGTCTTGCCGCAACCTGATTCGCCCACGAGGCCGAAGACTTCTCCTGTCCGCACCTGGAATGAAACGTCATCAACAGCCCTGACTCCGCCGACGATCTTCCCAAGAGCGCCGCCCTTGACCGGAAATATCTTGGTAAGGTGCTTGACTGTTAAGAGTGCATCGCTCAGATCGCCCTCCTCAACTTCTCGTGCTTGTTTCCTGGAAAGTAACACCTGACCTCAATATCCCTTTCTATCAAGGTTAACTCCGGTTCCACCCGAGTGCACGCTTCCTGGGCCCTTGGACATCGGGGATGGAACCGGCACCCGGAAGGCAGATCCGTAAGATCCGGCACACTCCCTCCAATGGCTACAAAACGACGCCTGCCCGGTGTCGGAAGAGAATTGATAAGACCCATTGTATACGGATGCCGGGGAGCGCCAAAAAGGTCCCCGACACGGCTCATCTCAACTATCACACCGGCGTACATCACACAAACCCGGTCCACCAGTTCAGCGACTACACCCAGATCGTGGGTGATGAGCAGGGCGGTGCGGTTGCCCTCATGGATAAGCTCTTCGATCAATCTGAGTATCTGGGCCTGAACGGTGACATCCAGGGCCGTCGTAGGCTCATCGGCAATCAGCACATCCGGCTCACACGCCATGGCCATGGCGATCAGAACCCGCTGCTGCATTCCGCCGGACATCTGATGCGGGTATTGAGATACCCGCCTGGCCGGATCGGGTATTCCCATCCGGTCAAGAAGCTGTGCTGCTCTTTCGAAGGCAGCGCTCTTGTCCATTCCACGGTGCAGCCTCAGAACTTCGGCCACCTGATCTCCTACGGTGAAGACCGGGTTAAGGGCGCTCATGGGTTCCTGAAAGACCATGGAGATCCTGTTGCCCCTGACGTGCCTGATCTCCTCATCGTCCATCTCCAGGAGGTCC
>QIFJ01000221.1 GCA_003229755.1 Pseudomonadota bacterium | reverse complement strand
TGAACCCGAATTTTCCACGATCTTCCGCTGGGAGAGGGCAATACCCCTTTACACGCTCAACCACCTGGGCAGGCTTGCAGAAGCTGAAAGCAATCTGCCTGAGGGGATATTCCTTTCCGGAAACGCCTACAGAGGAGTAGGTATCAACGATTGTGTGAGAGAATCTGAAAAGACCGCACTGAAAGTAGTAGAAGTGACCCTCTAATCACCTGCACCGCTAACATATGAAATGATCCTGCTTTGTGTGCCACTGTCTATTATCTCGAACCTCATTCCATGAAGAAACCCTTCGTCGGCTTCCTTAACATAGATCACCTCCACCCCGGCCACCAACTGAACATCATCTCCCGGTAGCACAAATACTGTTTTTACAAGATCGTTAATCTCCAGCTGTTCCTTCAGGATAACACCAAGACCACCCTCCCCGATCTCGGTGATCTCACCGGATATCTGAAGCTTGCCGGTGCTAACCTCGATCAGCACAGAACAGCTTACGCGCCTGTAGGCCCGTGGAAAGCTCTCTATTAGGCTCTGGACACGATGGTACAGAAGCCTTGGATCGACAGGCTTTAACAGGTAATCGTCGCACCCGGCCTCAAGGACATCATCGATAATATCCACTCCTTTAGGTATGGTCAGGACGAGAATAGGGATGTTATCCCACCTTTCCATGGCCCTTATCTTGCTTACCAGGGCCAACCCGTCCACATCGGGGGCCGCGAGGTCTATGATCACCAGATCGAATTTATCCATGCTTTCCAGCACTTTTATACCTGCCGCATAACTGGAGGCTACTGTCATTTCGTAGCCATACTTCTCAAGAAGTTCCGACAGCTGGTCCTCCGCCCCGGAGGATCCAGCAACATAAAGTATCTTTTTTTTGGACGATGCGCCTGTCATGCCTTTGACCCCTCAGTTTCTGGTTTCTGATTTCTAGTTTCTAGAAAGCAATACTGGATCATCTCCCAATTAGTTGGTGATTAATACATAATAACCGGGTTCCGTCAAAAATCCCTTCGCCTTCGCAACACCTTCCGCGCTTCGCTTCAGGGTTTTATACCGGTACCATGGCCGGAACCCTGGATGAAAAATATATTCAGGCCGGGTTTTTGGTGAATCACGAAGCGGAGCTAGCCCCACGCGCAGGCGAGTGATTACACCCAAAAACCCGGCTTTATAAATAAATTAACCGAAATTCCACCAACTAAGCGGGAGATGAACCCTATTACCTAACCCCCAATTTCAACCTTCAATTTGCTCCAATATGTACATTCTTCTGAGAGAGGACATTCGGAGCATCGTGGATGTGTGGGACGACATACAGTTCGTCCAAGCTTGATTATATTCAGATGGACCTCCAGATAGTCTGCCTCCGGGAAGAACTCTTCTGCCACATCGTGGGCCTTTGCCCTGTCGGCATTTTCAGGTAACAGGCCCAACCGGCCACATACCCTGAAAACATGAGTGTCGACGGGAAACGCGGGTATGCCACAGGCAAAGAGGAGCACGCACGCTGCGGTTTTTGGGCCCACTCCCGGCAGTGACAGCAGAAACGACCTTGCATCATCTCTGGACATTGTGTTGAGGTTATCAAAGCCGGAGCAGTTACCTTCTTCCCATGCTCTTTTGAGGATCTGCTTTATCCTCACGCTCTTGGTAGGACCAAGTCCGGCTGGTGAGATCGCTTCTTCCAGATCTTTAATGTTTCCGCGAAGTGCATCCTCCCACGTACCGTACCTGTTCCTGAGTGCCGCGTATGCCCGGTCGCGATTCACGTCAGTAGTGTTTTGTGAAAGGACCGTCATGATCAACTCATCCAGAACCGGTCTTCTGGTCCACTTTTTTGGAATACCGAATTTCTTTCTTAATTGGTTTCTGATGGTTGTCGGAGTGATACTGGTTTGCATTTTTCCCCACTGGGATTGATTCCAGTTCCTAGTTTCTAATTTCTAGTTTCTAGTAAAAAACATGGAAATTCACTGTTATTATTATCCATTATTCATACTACTAGAAACTAGAAACCAGAAACTAGAAACTATCAGCAATGCAGAGTGACCCTGTAAGCCGAGTTCTGTATCCCTCGGCAGGCTCGGGACAGGCCCAAACCTGATCAAGGAATGGTGGTCATTCATCTGGGATCGGCGTTGCCGCCGACCTCTAGCGGCCTACCCGGGAACTTCGGACGGGTCACCCTCTAACATTCCTCTATTTGGCCTTGCACCGGATGGGGTTTACCTAGCTGCCGACGTCGCCGCCGACACTGGTGAGCTCTTACCTCACCCTTTCACCCTTACCCACCTTCGCCAAGGCTATGGTGGGCGGTCTGCTCTCTGTGGCACTTTCCCTGGGGTCACCCCCGGTCCGCGTTACGGACCATCCTACCCTGCGGTGCTCGGACTTTCCTCCCGCCTTCGCCAAGGCTTCGGCGGGTAAACCCGCTGTGCAAGGCAAAGGCAGGCGACCACCCGGATCACTCTGCCCTTACATTCTAACTCAAATATAAAACAGTTGAAAGTTGAAGGTTAAAAGTTAAAAGTCGAAGGCAAATAGGTAATTATTGCCACCGCAATTATGAAGGTTCCCAAGAAGGGGTTAGATACAAAACTAGATGGCTTAAAAATGTCTGGAGAGTAGAAAACAAAAAGAGGCGAGGAAAAACTGGTTAGATACGAGGCCCGACTGAGGAATCAACCGGAAGCGTATATGGTAATACGCTGAGGATTGGTGACGAGGGAGAACAAAGTAGATGGCCGGTTTTTACCGCCGCATACTCCTAAAGTTTAACCGGTCCACGGGCGTCCAGGGCCATATTAGCCAGCCGGTCCGCCTCAACATTTTCCTCCCTGGGAACATGACGATATGATACCGATTCCAAACGGCCCGCAGCTTTCTGCGCCGTTGAAAAAAGGTTTCTGAGGTTCTCGTTTTTCACACGGTACTCACCTGTCATCTGTTTTATCATGAGCTCGCTGTCCGAATATATCTCTGCCGTCTTGATGTTTAGATCGCTTGCCATCTCCAGCCCCAGCAGCAGCGCCCTGTACTCAGCCACATTATTGGTAGTTTTGCCGAGGAATTCACCCCTTCCTGTCGCTTCACAACCGGGTATTTTCATATAGGCCCCCGCCCCTCCCTCACCTGGGTTTCCCCTGGCAGCACCGTCAACCCATATTTGAGCCTTGGCATTTACTATCATCTCGATCTTTTCAGATGCTCTGGCTAGAATGTCTGAAAGTCGCTCCTGTGTTAGTCCGGGCAACTCTTCGAGAGTCTTCCCTATATCCATGGTTCCGGCAAGATGCCTGAGAACCGATGAGTCATCAGCCTTTTTCGACATAGATTATTCTGCTGCAGCTAGGACACTGGTGGGCTTTACCCTGGGCGAGGACCTGATTGTAAAGCTGTGGCGGTATTGTCATGAAACACCCGCTGCAGACCCCGCCAGTCACGTTAACCACACCCTGCCCACGGTAACGTACCAGGACTTTCTGGTATCTTTCCAGCAGTTCAGTATTCACGAAGCCTGCTTCAACCTCTCTGGTCTTTTCCAGTTCCTCACGATCCTTTACAATGTTTTTCAACTTTTTACCAGCTGCCCGCCTGGTTTTTTTAAGGTCTTCGGCCTTTAACTGTATCTCCTGGTCAAGCTCATCAATATCTTTCTGGATGGCCAGCGACTTTTCAGTCAGTTCCTTCATATCAGCTTCCAGCTCACCCCTGCGCTTCAGCGCTATCTCTCCCTCACGCTGAACAGCCCTGTATTCCCTCTGAGTCTTGACAATAAGCATCCTGGACTGTGATCTCCGCATCTGACCCTTGGCGTCATGGAGTTGATTCTCAAGCTCAGCTTCCTTTTTCGATAGCTCATCAAGCCCTGAAGCTATTTTATCTTTCTGCTCTTCAAGGACTATTATTTCATTTTCCTTCTTCTTTAACTCCAGGGGAATCGTTTCTTCCTCCTTCTGGAAGGCAACGATCTTCTCGTCTGTTTTCTGCAGGTTAATCAGGCGTTCAAGCATGGTGTTCACAATTATCCTCCTCCTACAATTTCAAGGCCCCCAACAACACTGTACCGTCCATCAGGTCCGGGTTATAACTTTGAATGGGTCTTCCTCCTCTGCATAGAGCATCTCAATGTCAGCACCGGTGTTTCTCAGTGCCATGTTCAGTGTTTTGCCGAACTCCTTCATTCCGTATCTCTCGGGAGCAAAGTGCCCGAAATCAATAACGGCCAGATCGAGTTCACCAGCTTGCCTGGCATCGTGATACTTCATATCCCCTGTCAGGTAGACATCCGTACCGCTTGCCGAAGCAATGCCTATAAGGGACGCACCACTCCCTGAACAGATCGCCACCCTTTGAACCTTCCGGCTTTCATCACCAATAATAGTCACAGCTCCTGCTCCGAGCAGATCGATCAATGTGTTTGCCAGTTTTCCCACGGTGGTTTTTTCGGGAAGACTACCGATAATACCAATGCCCTCATCTGTCCCTGTGCTGTGCAAGCTGTATATATCTATCGCCGGCTCTTCATAGGGATGGACCCCGCGGATCGCATCAATCACGCCATCGACTACGTGCCTGTTTGCTATCACTTCAAAGCGCAGTTCACTCACTTCCTCAAAGCTGCCCGGGTTTCCCGCGGCGGGATCTGTACCCTCCGAACCCATGAAAGTCCCTGTCCCGTAACTTGTAAAAGAGCATCTTGTGTATGCGCCTATTTTACCGGCCCCCGCTTCGAAGGCAGCTGTTCTGACTTCGCCAAGAGAGTTTTCAGGAACAAAAACCGTTATTTTGAATCTTTCCGGGGAGCTGCTTGCCATAACGGTTCGGCCCGCTACCCCCAGAAGGACGGCAAGAGCATTGTTCATCCCATTCCTTGCAGCATCAAGATTTGTGTGGGCACAGTATACGGCGACTTTATTTTCCAGTGAGTGGGCCACCGCCCGTCCCACAGAACTTTCCGGGTCTATGCTCGCAAGGGGTTCGTAGATAAGGGGATGGTGGGCAACTAACATCCCCGCTCCAGCGTATGCAGCCTGGCTGATCGTTCTATGGTCAGCGTCCAGAGCTATCATAAGCTTTTTTATCTCCCATTGTCCGCTTCCGCACTGGAGACCGATCGGGTCCCGGGGCACGGCCAGTTCGGGAGGAGCATGATCTTCAATGATCCTGATGATATCCGCTACGGTCAGCATTTCCACTCTTTGGCCAGAACGTAAAAAAGGTGCACCCTTCTTCGGGTGCACCTGTATCTTCCCAACAATCGAGAGGCCCTGTGCTGGTCTTGCCGTTCCCCCTCACACTTGCCACCGGAGTCCTGGACCAGCAATATAAAGCCGGTCAGGTGAACAGTTTAGCCTGCAGTCTTTCAATTTCCCGTTTCTCTCCTTCTTCGGAAAATAATGTTCAACTGGTGGGCCCACTCCGACTCGAACGGAGGACCTACC
>QIFJ01000105.1 GCA_003229755.1 Pseudomonadota bacterium | reverse complement strand
AGGCGTCTGAGATGTCGTTCCTCCGGGGTAAACTGCGCCGCCAGGAAGGTTTGCACCAGTTCCCTTGAAAGCTCAGGTCCTATCACTCTTGCTCCCATGACAAGGACATTCATGTCATCGTGCTCGACTCCCTGATGGGCTGAGTAGGTATCGTGACACAATCCTGCCCTGATACCCGGTATTTTGTTTACCGCTACCGAAACACCAACCCCGCTTCCGCACACCAGGATTCCCCGGTCAGCATCACCCCCCGTAACCGCGAGGCCGACGGCTTCAGCAAAATCAGGATAATCTACAGGGTCCGTGCTGTCGGTTCCCATGTCCAGGACCTGATGGCCAAGGGCCCTGATGAAATCAACCAGATCCTCTTTCATGAAAAAACCAGCGTGATCAGATGCTACGGCAACTCTCATTTCATTGGGTCCTTAATTACGAAAAGGACAGAAGCAAGATCTCTCCTGTTTGCCTGTTCAGGTTAAACTCCAAGTAAAATAAAGTATAGCCCGGGTTTTACTTAAGGCAATTTACACTTCCAGACTTTTAACTGGCCGTGATAAATATGTTATACATCAACTATGATTCCCTCGTAAAATGTCGCTATCGCGCTTTTTCCTCGGCGGGAGAGGGCTGCCCCTCCCCAGATTTCATAACTTGATTCTATCAGGTCATAGCTTATAATCTAATATAGTTACTTCGCAGAAAATCATCAACGCGCCCATTGAGGGGCGCCCAGATCAATATTCAGGAGCGATGATGAACGATTTTGAAAGGAAAATGGACAACACTGTCGGGGAAGGGTTATATGCCAGCAAAATACAGTGTTTTCAGGTCAATCTCGGCCTTGTTTGCAACCAGGCGTGCCGGCACTGCCACCTGAGCTGCTCTCCTGAAAGGACCGAGGTAATGGAGTGGCGGGTAATGGAGATGATCCTCTCCGCCGCTGAAACCGTGAGGCCCGTGTTTGTAGACCTGACAGGCGGAGCCCCGGAGCTGAACCCCGATTTCAGGAGATTTGTGAGTGCCCTCAGAGAAAGGGATATTCCGGTTCAGGTCAGAACAAACCTCACCGTGATAACCGAGGCGGGGATGGAAGACCTTCCCGATTTTTATCGTGATAAAGGTATTCAACTTGTGGGCTCCCTGCCGTGCTACCTGGAAGAAAACGTCAGGGCCCAGAGGGGGGAGCGGGTCTATGAAAAGAGCGTCGAAGCCTTAAAGATGCTGAACGGATTCGGGTACGGGGTGGAGCCTGGCCTGATACTGAACCTGGTGTATAACCCGGGAGGTCCATTTCTGCCGGGCGACCAGTCAGCTCTGGAAAAAGCCTATCGTAAAGAGCTCATGTCCCGTTTCGACCTGCGCTTTACCAACCTCCTGACTATCACGAATATGCCCATCGGCCGTTTCAAGGAAGAGCTCAGGGTCCGGAACGAGGAAAAGGAGTACATGGAACTGCTCCGGAACTCCTTTAATCCCACGACAGTTGACGGTCTTATGTGCCGTTACCAGATCAGCTTCGGATGGGATGGTATCATGTACGACTGCGATTTCAACCTTGCCCTGGGGTTTTCGGTTGATCACGGCGCACCCGACCACATCAGCAAATTTGATGCATCTATCCTCTCGGGCAGAAGGATAGTGACCGGTAGCCACTGCTTCGGGTGCACAGCGGGATCGGGTTCTTCCTGCGGTGGGGCGCTTGTGGATCCGGGAGCCTGATGAGCCTGCTGCTGCGCATCTGAAGCGTGGCCGTAAACGGCCGGGAAAGAGGCGTTTCATTGACAGCAGAATCCGGCGGCGGTGGGAAAAAACGTGGTCTCTGGCGGCCGATCGCTCTTCTGGCAGCAGTTATTGCCATCATAATCCTTTCGCAGGTCTTTGACGTCGGAGAAAAACTGGGTCAGCTTCGCATCTGGATAAACTCTCTTGGCCCCCTCGGTCCCATCGCTTTCGTCTTCCTGTACGCGACAGCCACAGTGGCAGCCCTTCCAGGGTCAGTCATGTCGGTACTTGCGGCAGCCTTGTTCGGACCATTCCTCGGAGTCGCGGTGGTCATCGTTGGAGCGACGGTGGGCGCATCCCTGGCCTTTCTGGTCTCCCGTTACTTTGCAAGAGATTCCATCGAGGTGTGGCTTTCGGGTAAAGAGAAATTCAGGAAACTGGACGACCTTTCCGAAAGGCACGGCGACATAATTGTTGCAATAACGAGGCTGGTGCCCATCTTTCCCTTCAACCTTCTGAACTATGGGTTTGGTCTGACAAAGGTCCATTTCAAAACGTATGTCCTGTGGTCGGCTGTATGCATGCTGCCGGGCACAATTCTTTATGTTGTAGGTTCAGCGGCTATTCTGGAGGCCCTGGCAGAGGGGAAGGTCCCGTGGGTCCTCGTCGTGACGGTTGCCATGGTCCTGGCAATTATTGCCATCCTCACCAGACAGGCGCGTAAAAAACTCCGGGAGGACGGACCGGACGAGACCGCACGAGAAACTTCCGGCAAGGAGAATGAAAATGAGTAAAGCGGTAAAGTTGATCCCCCACGACGAGCATAATCAGGCCCTGGTTTCCAATGTGCATCCTGCCGAATGGGCAAATCCCGAACCGGCGCGGAAATATAACCTGGTTGTCATTGGCGCCGGGACGGCTGGTCTGGTCACGGCTGCTGGTGCTGCCGGACTTGGCGCCAGAGTGGCCCTTGTTGAAAGGTACCTCATGGGCGGAGACTGCCTGAACGTGGGGTGTATACCCTCAAAGTGCCTCATCCGGTCATCCAGGGCAGCGGCTGATATCAGGGACGCTGGGGAGTTCGGTATCAGTGTACCGAATGGCGTTGAAGTAGATTTTCCCTCGGTGATGGAGCGCCTGCGAAAGCTGAGGGCCGAGATCAGCTCCAATGATTCGGCAAAACGCTACAGGGATGAACTGGGAGTGGACGTGTTCATTGGAGAAGGGAAGTTCACCGGCCCGGGCAGCGTTGAAGTAGACGGAAAGATCCTGAATTTTAAAAAGGCTGTTATAGCCACTGGCGCGCGGGCATTCGAACTGCCAGTAGAGGGACTGGCTGAAGCCGGTTTCCTGACAAATGAGACGGTCTTTTCTCTTACCCAGAGACCCGGCCGCCTGGCTGTAATAGGCGCAGGTCCCCTGGGGTGTGAGCTGGCACAGGCATTCAGAAGGCTGGGAAGCGAGGTGAGCATATTAGAGATCGGGCCCCAGATACTTCCCAGGGAGGACCGGGACGCGGCCAGGATCGTAGAAAAAGCCTTCGAAAAGGACGGGGTCGGGCTTGTGCTGGGCTGTAACATAAAGAAAGTTGAAAAAACAGGGGCGGGAAAGCTGATCCACCTGGAGTGCGGCAGTGAAGAAAAAGTACTTCCGGTGGATGAGATTCTAATCGGAGTAGGCAGGGTACCCAATGTTGACGGAATGGGCCTCGAAGCGGCCGGAGTTCAGTTTGATTCAAGGGCAGGGGTCATTGTAGACGACAGGTTAAGGACTACCAATCCAAGGATATACGCGGCCGGGGATATCTGCCTGAAGTACAAGTTCACCCACACGGCCGACGCTGCAGCCAGAATAGTTTTACAGAACGCCCTGTTCTGGGGCAGGAAAAAAGCCAGCGCGCTGAATATCCCATGGTGCACGTTTACCGATCCTGAGATCGCCCATGTGGGGATGTACGAGAAGGATGCAAAGGCGAAGGGACTGGAGGTTCATACGATCACCATACCTATGAACGATGTGGATCGTGCGATAGCTGATGGCGAGAAGGAGGGGATGGTAAGGATCCACCTGAAGAAAGGCACCGACAGGATACTGGGTGCCACAATAGTCGCCCGACACGCCGGGGAGATGATAAGCGAGATCTCCGTAGCGATGCAGGCGAAACTTGGACTGGGAGCGATCTCAGGGGTCATACACCCATATCCTACCCAGGCCGAAGCCATAAAAAGGGCGGCCGATGCCTACAACCGGACCCGGCTGACCCCCACGGTCAAGGGAATCTTTGGCCGCATCCTCAAGTTTCAGAGGGGCGGCCTGGCCTGACGTGCGATCAAGAATCATAATTTTTACCCGCTACCCGGAGCCGGGCAAGGTCAAGACCCGTCTTGTTCCCGCCCTGGGCGAACCGGGTGCCTGCGATCTCCACCGCCGGATGGCAGAGCGGACTTTGAAAACCGCCAGACAGCTCGATCCTCCAGGACTGCGCATACAGGTACGCTATGATGGCGGCGGCCCGGAGTTGATGAAAAGCTGGCTGGGCGCGGACGTTGGCCTTTTCTCACAGGGAGAAGGTGATCTCGGGGAGCGGATGGGAAGGGCATTTGAAAATGCTTTTTCAGATGGCATACAAAAGGCCCTCATCATCGGGACTGACAGCCCATCCATAACACCTCAGCTGCTGCGCCTCGCCCTCTTTCACCTGGAAACCAGCGACGTGGTACTGGGGCCGGCTGCCGATGGTGGATATTACCTCATCGGTATGGGAAAACAGGCGGCCCCGCAGGCCCTTCCGGGATTAATGAACGGCATTCCATGGGGGACCGGAGAGGTTCTGCGTCGGACTCTTGAGAAAGCTCATGAGCTTGGCCTGAAGGTGTCCAGGACAGAAATGCTGGGCGACATTGACCGCCCGGAGGATCTCGGCCTCTGGCAGGAGGCGATACGCTCAGAAGACAGTGAGACGATCTCGGTCATAGTCCCCGCGATTAACGAGGAGAACAACATCGTTATTTTGGCGGAGAACCTGGCGTGTGAGCAGAAAATCGAGATCATTGTGGCGGATGGTGGAAGTTCGGACGGTACGGCCGTGGTGGCCGGAATCCTTGCCTCGAAAGTCGTTATATCGAAGCGAGGCCGGTGGGTCCAGATGAACACTGGCGCAGAAGCTGCTTCAGGAGAGGTGCTCCTTTTCCTGCATGCAGACACTCGGCTTCCACCGGGCTTTTCAGGATACATACGGCAGGCTCTGGACGATCCGGATGCCGTTGCCGGCGCTTTTCGGTTCGCCACCGACCTGGATACTGTATCCATGAAACTCATAGAGTGGGCGGCAAACATGAGAGCCAGCCGCCTCGGCATTATTTACAGTGACCAGGCGCTTTTTATTCGCTCTTGTCTGTTCCGGGAATTGGGGGGCTTTCCCGATCAGCCAATAATGGAAGATTACGAGTTCACCAGACGGGTTCGTGCCAGAGGGAAAACGGTCCTGCTGCCGTACAAGGCAGTGAGCTCGGCCCGCAGATGGGAAACTGTTGGCACCTGGAAACTCACGGTGATCCACTATATCATTACAGGTGCATATCTCCTGGGTGTTTCCTCCGAAAGGGTCGCTGGGTGGTATGGGAGGTTGATCAGGAAAGAGGAAAGAGGAAAGAGGGAGGAGGAAAAAGGGAGGAGGAAAGAGGGAGGAGCGAGAAGGGGGGGTGATGGGTAACTAAGTATCGAGGTGTCGAAGTATCGAAGTTTACACCCCT
>QIFJ01000308.1 GCA_003229755.1 Pseudomonadota bacterium | reverse complement strand
GATACCGTTGTCTCCAGAAAAAAGCAGGAACGTGTAACCACCGCCGATATCCCCACCGGCGCCTGCGCCGCCGTAGCCGCTGTCCCCGCTGGGGATACTGCCACCGCCACCGCCGCCACCCCCGCCACCGCAGGCAACGAACAGCGCCAGACCGACTGCAAGGCCAAGCATTACAAGAAACATCATTCTGAACCTATTCATGAGAAGCCTCCTTTTTGCCAATGCATCACTCATCGCCGTAAAAGCATCAATTAGCATTCAACATAACATGCGTTGAACTGCTATCGCGCCTTCACGTCTTTGAAGGATTCAATTCGTAATTAATGAAAATCAGGCAGAAGCTTGCGCCAGGAAATGACAGCCAAGGCCCCCCCTACATCTGCCAGCATAAATGCCAGCGGGGCACTACCGCGTATGGAATACTAAATCATCAAACCAGATGGGTATTCCATGACATTGCCGTGTGTATTTAACCCTGATAATATCACATCGGATTGATAGGGTTCAATCGTGATCTAGTGATGTAAGAATGAGCTTCAGGATAGTAATGCGTAATGTGTGATACGTTAACAGTTGAAGGTTGAAAGTTGAAGGTTGAAAGTTAAACCTGCAACTCGCAACTAACAATTTTCAACTGAGCTAATCCAATGTCCAATACTCAAATATCTAATGCTCTAATGTTCTAAGCCTAATATCCAATTTTGATTCCCGAAATAACTTTCAACTTTTAACCTTCAACTGGACCTTACTATCCTACCTCAAGAAAGATCCGCTTTAGAGTACCCGAGTATACCCTGGAAAAATCTTTCTTCTCTCCCGGAGGCATCTCCGCGATCCTGTGGAGGATCACCCTTTTGGCGGCCCTGAAAAGATTGGGATGAAGGACCCTGCTTAAGGAAACGTCCATCAGGTCCTGCATCAGAAGAAGCGGGAGCAGGGCGTGGGAAATTCGAGGAGGGCTGTAGGGATTAAATACAAGGGATTTCCTGATCCGGTACCGGCTTCCCCATTTTTCGTGGACAAAGATCTCCTCGAGGATCTCAGGCGAAGTGGGGCGGAGGGAAGCTGATTTCATGATCATCTCCTCCGTCGATCTGGGATTGTTCAAAACATGCCTTATAACAGCCGGATTCTGGTCTGTGAGGAGGTTTTCCAGCGTCTTCAGATCAGAGCGCCTGGCCAATGACTTCCTCACGCCCAGGGGAACATAGTCCTGGGCCGGTGAAGTTTTTTCCAGGTCATCCGAGTGATAGATCTTTTTGTGGGGCGGAGTGGAAGAGAGAACCTCAACCACCTCATCCATCTGGAGGCGTTTGCATCGGATCAGGATGGAGCTCATGAAATCGTTACTGGTAAAGGATGCTATAGTCCTGACGTCACCTATGTGCCGGACGAACTCAGCGTAACCGGACACTCTCCTGCTCGCCTTCATGAGAATCTCCCTGAGGAGGTAGGGAGAAAGTTCCTCTCCGAGCGTGAGCATTTCCCTGGCTATGAGGTATAAGGTCATCGTGTGGCTATGGGATCCCTGGGATTTGCGCAGCAGAATATCAGCACGGTCGCTGATTTTTCTGATTATAAGGATGCGGATGAGGCGGATAAAGCGTTCCATGCTTACCGTCCTTTTTATCAGGTCTGGTGGTGTATTGCAATGTTGGGTGCTGGAACATTAGAGCATTAGTCATTAGAGAATTAGACATGTATACTTTTAGCCAGGTAATGTTCTAATTTCTAATGCTCTAATGCTCCCTGAAGAAAATATGTCTAATAACACTGAAGGATCACATGAACATTTCCATCAACCGCATAATCGAAGAATTATCAAAGCCCGAAGCCTACCCCCACAGGGTATCGGAGGTTCAGGTAATACAGACCCATATTTCCGTTATCTTTATCACCGACGAGAGAGTCTACAAGGTAAAAAAGCCGGTTGACTTCGGATTCCTTGACTTCACCACCCTTGATAAAAGGCAACACTTCTGTTTTGAGGAACTTGCTCTTAACAGACGTTTAAGCCCTGAAATTTACCTGGATGTCGTCCCGGTAACTGAAGAGGGCGGCGCCCTGAAGTTCGGCGGCAGGGGCAAGGCTGTTGAGTACGCGGTGATGATGAGTCGGCTCCCCGAAGACCGTATTCTCACGAACCTCCTGGAAAGAGGAGAGGCGGACGAGCTTATGATGAAAAGGATAGCGGAGAGGATCTCGGAATTTCACCTCTCGGCCGAAACTTCAAGGGAGATCACAGAGATCGGCGGTACCGCCGCTGTTGAATTCAATACGGAAGAGGACTTCACGCAGATAGAACCATATATCGGCTTGACTCTTTTGCCGGGCACTTTTGACCTGCTTACTGATTATACGAGGACCTTCAGGGAGGTAAACTCCGGGCTGTTTGCCGAACGGGAAACGGGCGGCTGGATCCGCGATGGGCACGGTGATCTTCACACCCAGCATATATGTATGGACAACGGAATACAGATATTCGACTGCATAGAGTTCAATCAGCGCTTCAGGTACTCGGACATCCTTTGCGACGCCGCCTTCCTTACAATGGATCTCGAAAGGCTCGGACATCCCGAACTGGCAGCGGCCTACACAGAAGCCTACCTGAGCGCAGCCGGGCAGGAAGGTACAAAAGCCCTGTATAATTTCTATACGTGCTACCGGGCCATAGTCAGGGGCAAGGTTGAGGGTTTCCGTTTTCACGATCCATCCGTGTCAAGATCCGAAGCCGCTCAGGCCCGGGATAACGCTGCTGATTTCATGCTTCTTGCCGAAAGGTACGCAAGGACCCTTTACCCGCCCACCCTGTTCCTGATGTGCGGCCTCATGGGATCAGGTAAGTCGTCAGCAGCTGAGGGGCTTGCCGGCAAGCTCGACATGTCAATATTATCCTCCGACCGTGTGAGAAAAGAGCTGGCCGGCATCGATCCTGATGAGGGCCGAAAGGTCCCCTTCGACAGCGACATATACTCGCAGGAGATGACACAGAGGACTTACGACAGGATGAACACAAACGCCGCCGGGATATTGAAAACAGGAGGGAGTGTGGTTCTCGATGCCACCTTCACCGACCCTGTCCGGCGGATTGCAGCTTTTCATACAGCTCGAAAGACCGGCGCCAGACCGATCCTCCTGTACCTGGAAGCTGATGAGGAAACTCTGAGGACGAGGCTGCGCAAACGGGCGAAAGGGGTGAGCATCTCTGACGGCAGGGAGGATATCCTGGGTGATCAACGAAAAGCGTTCATTCCCCCTGATGAGCTTTCCGATGAGCATAGGCTGACTCTTAAGGCCTCCGGAATGACAGAGGAGATCGTCAGGTCAGCTTATCGCCGCGCTCTTTATACCAGTTGACCAGAAATCCCACCGGTTCATCTCCATCAGCACAGATATCCCCCTCCACTACTGCCTGAACCAGGGCTTCTTTTGCCAGGCCCACAATCGGGCCTGCCTCGATATTCAAAAGCTCCATGATCCTGGTGCCGCTGACAGGGGAAATCGGTGGCGGCACTTTGCCTGCCAGTTCATCTATCCTTTTTTTAAGCATACTGAGCGCTCTTAAACTGCCTGCCCTGAGCCTGAGAGCCGAAGTGTCTGCCTCCAGCAGGGCCAGGAGCTGCGGCAGGTTGTCCCCTGCCCTTGATACGAGGCGCCTCACTGCCCTGTCCGTCCATTCGGTATCGTACTGGACCATGTGAAGCCTTATGAGTTCCGAGACTCTTTTTATCCTTGCCTTTCCGAACCTCAACCTTGTCAGAAGCTCCGCGGCAATATTGGCGCCCGCGGTCTCGTGGCCGAAATATCTGTCCACGTTACCGGCGCTTGTTCTCACAGCCGGCTTTCCGCAGTCGTGGAGCAGAGCAGCCCACCTGAGCGCCGGTTGGGGTTCGACCCTGTCTACTACTCTCATAGTGTGTCTAAAAAGGCTCGGATAGTGATAAGGGGTCCGCTGCGTGAAATGGACCATCGCCTCGATCTCCGGGGCAATAACAGCAAAAACACCCCAGTTTGCAAGGGATGAAAGACCAGTTGAGGGACAGGTTCCCATCATAAGTTTGTCAAGCTCATCCCTCAGCCTTTCTGCTGCTGTCCCATCAAGAAGACAGGCAGCTTTTCTGGCGGCGGCTGAAAAAACCGGGAGCATGCGATACTTGCCAGTACTGCGCAAACGCGCTGCCCTCAATATCCGCAGAGGGTCATCTCCCAGGGTGACAATGGGATTAAGAGGTGTTCTGAGAACCCCCGATCGTAAATCTTTAAGACCCAGGCCCGTCGGATCCAGTATCTCCATAGTAAGGGAGCCGGGCTTTACCTTGAGCAGGTCTATGTAAAGAGCGTTTACGGTAAAATCCCGGGTGAGAGAATCCCGCACCAGCGGATCAGCAGCTTCAGGCGCCAGGCCCGTCCTGAGGCTCTCCTGCGTGATCTCCACCGGACCTGCCGGACCGGGAACAAGGTAGGTTCCAAAGCGATGAAAGGCAATCGGCTCCCTGACTTGCCAGCTTGATGAGAGCTCTTCTGCCAGCCTTCGAGCCCCGCTGTCGTCAGGACCCAGCACTACCAGATCCCAATCCTTCGGCCGACTCCTACCCTCCACCAGGGTTCTCACAGAACCTCCCACCAGATAAACAGACAGCCCCAACCGTAGCGCGGCTGGGGCTGTCTGTTTCGACAAAGCTATAATACTTCCCTTTACATCCCCGGGAAGCTTAATCCGCAGTATCTCGATGCTCCCCCTCCTGGGATTTCCGGTTCGAATCAGGCTTTTGCGCACCCTTTTTTCCTGCCTTCAGGAGACCGCTGATCACGTTCAGGATCTCATCGTGATCAAAGGGCTTGACCAGATGATCATCGGCCCCCGCCTGCTTGATCTTCCTGGTTATCTCCTTGCCCCCGGATGCGGAAACCACAGCTATCGGTATATTGCTTGTCGCTTTATCCTTCTTTATCCTCCTGCAGACTTCGTATCCGTCCACATCCGGCATCATCAGATCCAGCAGGACCAGATCGATCCCGTGCTTTTTTATGAGATCCAGCGTCAGCTCCGGATCCGAGGTGGTATAGGCATCGTAGCCGTAACGTGGAAGGATCATGTTCATCATGCTCAGGAAGGCATCATCGTCGTCAACGACCAGGATCTTCTCCCCTTTCCCCTCGGGAACCCTCCCATAGGTTACCGCCCTTGAGACTTTTTCCAGCACATCGTCCTCATAGCTCTCGCTTACTGAATCAGGATCGCCGGGAGGCAGGAGGATCAGGAAGGTCGTACCTTTTTCCTCGTCACTGTCTACAAAGATCTTGCCGTTGTGAGCGATCACAATTTCCCTGACGATGGAAAGCCCCAACCCTGAACCACCGAATTTCCTGGTCGAGGAGCTGTCCACCTGGTAGAAGCGATCGAAGATATAACTCTGCTGCTCCCTGGGGATCCCGATTCCATTATCGCTGACCCTGAATTCCACGAAGTCGGTCTTCGACTTTATGCTGATCGCCACCCAGC
>QIFJ01000306.1 GCA_003229755.1 Pseudomonadota bacterium | reverse complement strand
GCTGCGCTATCTTCAGACCCTGCGTGAGATAGCAACCGAAAACAACTCCACAACCATATTCCCGCTGCCCATGGATCTGTTGGGAGCTTTTATGAAGATGATGGACAGGGTTGGTGGGGGTGATAAAGATAAAGAGTAAGGTGGGGTTGGGTTTTGAGCATTGGAGCATTAGAGTATTGGAAATTGGAGATTCGAATGGCCGGGGTTTTGGGTGTAATCACTGTATGGGGGTAGATCCCTCTCCCTCTTGTCAGGTCGTAGCTTTAGCGAAGACTGATGATGGGAGAGGTTAGGAGAGGGTGAAATAGCTATTACCTGGAACATGGGTCTTGGGACGAGGGACTCCGGCCATGGGCCGGCCGGAGAGAGGAAGTGTAAAGTTGTGGTACTTGTTTGAACCCAGAGCCCAACGCTCAACGCCTATAGCCTGTTTTCACTTATTACTCATCACGATTTTAGATATTGAACATTGCATCAAAGAGTGGCATCTTGAGGCTTTTCCAGAAAACAGAAATCAGGAGCACACTACATGAAGATCTACAAAGTTCATCCAAAGTATCTAAGCGATGAAAATGTGGTTGCGGAGCACGATTTTCTCCATGAACTGTACACCTCTATTTCAAGTGAAAAGGGAGGATCCGTTGGTACAGATCATTCGGACTATTTCAGGTTTTCCGGCAGGAGAGGAGTGCTATATGTCCGTCACAGAATGCTCACAGAGGAGATGAACGTTCGGGCCATAAGCCATACAACCCTTATTGACCGAAGGGTGATAGAGCCAAACGATATGGGTTACTGGGAACCTTCCGATGAGGACGTCTCAAAAGAAAAGGATGAGTTGGTGGCTGCCGGTGAGAGGGGCAGATACACTCTCAAGAGCGGGGACTCTGCTGAAGAGGCCGCCGGAAGGAATGATGTCTGCTCAGCCCTCGTAGAGATCGTTGATAATGAGATCCTCCTGGGCTTGTGGGCGCGGTACCGCTTCACGGTTATGGAGCGCTCATACAGCCGCTACAGAGCCCTGACGGACCCCCTCCAGGGGCAAAGGGGACAGGTCTGGATCCTGTTCGACCTGATGCTCGAGGAGGCCTTCGCTGTTGTGCCGGATGAAAGGGGACCCAGGGTAGCTTATGAGTCTATCTGGGAGGTTCTGGAAGAGAGCGTCACCGCCGGGGAGAAGGCTGAATTTTTTAAACTCATGGATAAAATTGAAAGTGGCCAGGTAAGCCTGGATGTCAGGAGATTCCTCGGTGAACTGGTCTCCAAATATGGAATAGAGGAGCTTAAGAAGTCTCATTTGCTTATACCGTATTTAGAGTAGTTTCTAGTTTCTGGTTTCTGGTTTCCAGTAAGTCCAAATCAGAAAAAAGGTTCCTCTATGTTCCCTGTGGTTCAAACTCTGGTTCGAATTTCTTATGCTCCAATGCTCTAATTTCTAATGCTCTAATGTTCTACACATCCAGAAGTTTACCAATCATTTCCATGAGTTTCTCAGGTCTGTAAGGTTTCTGAATGAACAACACATCAGGGTGTTCTTCCAGGAGGTTGGCGGTTACTTCCTGTTCGGTGTAGCCTGATGACAATATCACTTTAGCATCACTTTTTATCTTGAGGATCTCCTGAAGGACCTTGCCACCGGTCATCCCCGGCATGGTCATATCAAGCAGTACGACGGTTATCGCATCCGGATCTTCTCTGTAAATTTGGAGGCCTTTTTCCCCGTTCTCGGCGGTAAGTACCGCAAAACCCACAAGCTCAAGCATGATTTTCGCCACATCCAGCACGCTTTCCTCGTCGTCCACAACCAGGGCTGTTCCGGAAAATTCCCACTTGTCCGGAGCCCTTTCCTCGATATGATTGACCCTCTCGGCGACATCCGTGCTGAACGGTAGAAAAACCCTCACTGAAGTGCCCTTCCCGGGCTTGCTCTCTACATGTATGGATCCGCTGTGGCCTCTCACGATCCCCAGTGCCGCGGCCAGACCTAGCCCCCGGCCCGTCTCTTTGGTGCTGAAGAAGGGGTCGAAGATCTTTTCCATGATCTCATCATCCATCCCTGTACCGTTGTCCTTTACCTCGAGGAAAGAGTACAGACCCCCCTTCTGATTATTCTGCAGGAACGCGCTTGCCAGCTCCTCCGATGTGTATCTCTCAACGCCCGTCGAGATCTGGATCATTCCCTTCCCATCCTCGATGGCATCAGCCGCATTGGTTATAAGGTTCATGACGAGCTGCTGGATCTGGGCAGTATCTGCTTCAATGGAGGAGGACTCCTCTGAGAAGTTGTATTCAATGGAAATGTCTTTCGGTATGCCGGCTGAAAGAAGCTCAGTCATCTCCTTGACAATGGTGCTTAAGTCCGTTTTCTCGATAACGAATTTGCCCCTTCCCGAATAGGCGAGCATCTGATTCGTCAGATCCGCTGCTCTCTGGGCGGCTTTTTCGATCCGGTCGGTATTTTTCCATAGCGGGGAGTCTCCGTCGAGCTTCATCTGCAGTAAACTGACATTTCCAAGGATTCCCATGAGTATGTTGTTAAAATCGTGGGCAATGCCGCCGGCAAGAACACCGAGGCTCTCCAGCTTCTGAGTCTGCTGGATCTGCTCCTGAAGCTTTTTCGCCTCCTCTTCATGAAGTTTTACATCGGTTATATCGCTGAAGACGGATTGATATTCGCTCACATTTCCCCGGGAGTCCAAAAGTGCCCGATCGACCCTCATCAGCCAGCGTTCGCTCCAGTCGGATTCGCTGATTTTCAGCTCAGAAGAAGCTATGGGATTGTTCTGGTCCAGGGAGATATATCGGGACCTTGCTGTCTCAGCATCCTCCTCGCCCATGACTTCGTGGATATTCTTTCCAACCAGGTCCTCCCATCTGGTGTTGAAGAAGTTGCTGAAGGTTTCGTTGACGAAGCTTATTGTTCCATCGCTGTCAAACCGGCAGATCATCGCCGGCATATCCTCTACGACAGCCCGGTACCGTGCGGAAGTCTCCCTTAAGGCTTCTTCCGCCTGCTTGCGCCTGGTAATATCCGAAAAAATGGCAACTACTCCCCGGACGTAATTGTCCTCCAGCATGGGGGCGGTGGAGAGGCTTACGTTTATTAATGTTCCGTCCTTTCTTCTTCTAACGATGTCCTTTGAGCTGATCCTATCTCCCAGTGAGGCTTTCGAGAAGAGTTCAAGGAATTCCGGTTCCCTGCTCTCGGGAATGATGGGGACAGGCTTGCCCAGAACCTCCTCTTCGGACCAGCCGAACATCTCTCCGGCGGCCGGGTTCCACATCCTGACGATACCATCCGTGTCGGTAACCACGATCGCCAGAGGTGAAGCCTCAAACAGGGCCGAAAGCATCCTGTTCGCTTCCTGAAGAGCGAGTTTAGCAGCTCTTCTTTCCGTGATATCCCTTATGATTCCCTGGTAACCGGTAGTCTTACCGGATCTGTCGCGGACCACGGAAGCAGTGTTCAGTAAAATCTTTTTCAGGCCCCCTTTGGATATGAATGTTGATTCATAGTCCTTTATGAAACCCTTCTCCTCCAGAGTCTCCCGGAAGAAGTCGCGGTCGTTTTTTTCCGGGTATATCTTCTCGATAAGATTTACTTTTTTAAGTTCTTCCATAGAAGAACAGTCGAGCAGGTCCACTCCTGCCGGGTTGCTGTCAAGGACAGGTCCATCCAGGGAGTAGAAATACACCGTATCCAGCGATTCTTCGAACAGGGTCCGGAATTTCTCTTCGCTTTTTTCAAGGGCCTCCTCCGCGTTTTTACGGTCTGTAATATCCACCGCCGCGCAGACGAAAGCGGTAAATTCATTGTCATCGTCGTACATCGGTGTCGCGGAGAAAAGGACAGGGATCACGGTCCCGGTCCTTGAGATCATTGTGGCCTCAACGTTTTTGACGGTTTCTATTTTCCCTGGATGATCCGAACCGATACCTCCTATGGGAGAGTTCCGTTCTGCAAAGATCGTATCGAAAGTCTTGCCGATCAGCTCGGTTTCGCTGAAACCAAGGAGGGTAGTGGCAGCAGTGTTTGCGGTCTCGATATTTCCGTCCCTGGACACGACAAGAAGAGTGTCGTTCATGGTTTGCAGAATATTATCCATATGCTCCATAGCAGGCAGGATGACCGTTTTATATCTTTTCAGGTCACTCATCATGCTGGCAAAACTCGCGGTGAGCTCTCCAAGTTCATCCTTTGATGAGGGTTCGAGGTCAAAGTCAAGGTTTCCCCTGGCTACTTTGGAAGTGGCTTCCTGCAGTTTCACTATCGGCCCTGAGATCGACCTTGAGAGGTTGACCCCTATGAGCAGTGAAATTGCCAGTGTGATCAGGGCGGCGAGCAGGATGTTGATCTGGAGGTTTTCTGCCTTCCTTAGAGTCTCTCTTTTCTGGGAAGTCTCAAAATCCACGTTGAGATTCAGGAGACTTGTGGCGTCCAGGCGGATCAGCCTTGAGAAGGAGTACAGTTTTTTTAGCATGTCGTCGTGGTCATGAACCCTGAAAGGGACATTTTTTTTCACAAGAGCGATGTGGTTTTTTATGAGTACGTCCCCTGTTGTCCTGAACTCGTCAGCTGCCCGAGATATCTGATCAAGGATGGACCCGGCTTCGGTGATCCTGGTCCTCTTCTTGAGGATCTTGATGTTTTCCTCCAGAGTTTCAGTTCTCAAGTAAAACTTTTTTATGTCAATATCGCTGTTGAGCATGAGACCCAGCAGAAGGTGGCCCTCGGCTCTCTTGACGTAGTTGATCACTTCGGTTGCGGCAGTAATTGATTCCTGCCTGTTCAGAAAGTCGGTGTGGAACTTCGCAAGCTCAATGGCTCCCCTGCTCACAAGAGAGGAGGTTGTGTGGATCTTATGAAAAAGTTCCTTTTCATCTGCAGGAGCAAAGCTTTCAGAGCCGCTGACTGTCTCATCGTAACGGGCAAGAAGGTTGTTAGATGCGGATTGAAATCGTCCCACCTCCGACTGGATGTTATTCAGCAGCGATCTGGCTTTAGAGTCATCCACAGTCGAGTCAAGAATGGCGAGATTGCTGAGGACCGATCCGACCCGTTTTTCGTGGGTGCTCCTGTCGGCTTTATTGCCCGTAGCAAGAAAGATGTAGAGGTGGATCTCCGCTCTTTTGATATGGTTAATGATGTTGTGGGACGCGGCTACTATCGATCTTATCTGCTCTTCGTCCCCTTCAAAGGAACTGGCGATCCTCTTCACCGTGACGTATCCAAATATTCCGGACAGACTGGCGATGGTTGCGATAGCAATAATTCCGATGAGAAGTTTTGTTCTTATGCTCATGGTCGTCCTTCAGTAATCAGAAATTGGAGCATTGGAAAATGGATTATTCATTATCACCCCTCCCCTGACCACGCTGAGGCGTGGTGGGGAAGGGGAGGGTAGTAATATACCCCCCTCTCCGTTCAAGGTTTTTCAACAACGGCAGGCTTCCTCTCCCACCAGCCGCCTTCGCGTAAAGCTTCGTCGCGCCAAGGGGGAGAGGAAGAGTAAGGTTGTGGTACTTTTTATAGGCTCAGAGCCTATAGCCTTGCATCACTAATCACCAATCACTAATTACTAATCACCCATTACGCATTACCCTTCCAGCGCTTCCTTCACCTTCTCTATAAGGGCGGCCGGCAGGTACGGCTTCTGGATAAAACCCATGAGGCCCTTGCCGTTGAGCTGGCTTGTGGCTTCTTCTTCGGAAAAACCGCTGGACAGGAGCACCTTTACGTCCTTTCTGACACGGCGCATCTCGCGGAATGTTTCAATTCCGCCCATTTCCGCCCATATGGGGCATGGTCATGTCAAGGATCACCAGGTCGATTTTGTCCACGTTCTCCCTGAACACTTTCAGGCCTTCCCTGCCGTCAGAGGCGGTGAGAACTGTAAAACCCAATTCAGTGAGGACTGATTCGGTAAGGTCCAGGACTGTTTCCTCATCGTCGACGACAAGTATCGTTCCGCTGGCCTGCCAGCCTTCCAGGTCTGTCGGCAACATGGTCCTCTCAATGTATGGTTTATCCGAGATCGGGAAAAGGATCTTGAAGGTCGTGCCTTTGCCGGGTTCGCTGTAGACTTTGATCGCACCGTTGTGTCCTCTGACTATGCCCAGAACGGCCGCCATCCCCAGGCCGCGGCCTGTTGGTTTGGTAGTAAAGA
>QIFJ01000143.1 GCA_003229755.1 Pseudomonadota bacterium | reverse complement strand
TGAGGCCCTCTTCCTCGAGCCCCTGGAAACTGTACGGCGATGTCCTTGGCTTGAAAGCCCCCCCCCTGAGCATGGCGGCGCCTGCATCTTTCACCTCTTTTGCAGTTTCCATTAACGAATCCCTGCCCTCAACGCTGCAGGGGCCCGCTATCACCACAACCTTGTTCCCGCCGAATCTAACATCCGGGGTGACCTCTATAATTGATCGTTCTCCGACCTTCTCATCCTTCATCTCTATGCTGGCCAGCTTATAGGGTCTCAGTATCGGGACAACGCGCTCCACTCCCGGAAGCGCTTCCAGGTATTGAAGGCGGGTTTTCTCCCTCTCATCCCCAATGGCACCCAGAACATTTCGCTGTTCGCCCCTTATAAGGTGCGGTGTGTACCCCAGCTCTTTGATCCGGTCGATCACTTCCTGCAGTTTTTCTTCCGAGGCACCGGCCTGCATCACGATAATCATTTCATTAACTCCTTTTCCCAGTTACAGATGTCCCAGCGTCTTCAGGATCTTGAATATTCTCCCTGTTCTGATAACGCTATCGAAAATAATAGAAGACGACATAGTAGCAGTACTGATAGCATCAACATCCGGATCGAAAGTACGACCCTCCAGGACAGATATACCCATCAGTTTTTTCCTCATACTGGCGACTTCCTTATCCGTCCATCTCTTGTTCCAGTATTTGGTCACAAAAACAGAGTCGAAATCAACTACCTGTCCCCTGCTGTTGAAGGTGATAATAAAATGTATGGGATGACATACGTCGCACACGGGCAGTCGGCTTACCATGCGGGAAAAGATCTTCCCTCGCTTGCCTTCCCCGATGTAGACCTTCTCTCCCGACTTCATTTTCACTGTGTAAAGCCCAACGCTGCCGTAGCCGGCCCGTCTCATGCTGTCCTGGACTCTGTCCATGATCTCAACATCAGAGAGTGGCGGTTTCATATCCTTGGCAATCCATGGGGCAAGCTCAACAGGCGACTCCCCGGTGATTATTCTCTCGAACTCTTCGGACAGCGCCTCTTTAATCTCCTGAACCAGCTCTTCAGATGTATTAATGGCCCCGAAGTAGGCCTTAACCACTATCATCCCTTCAGGTGTCCTGCGCAGGATAAGTGTGAAGGGAGTGCCACCGGGATTACCAAGGGTATTCAATATTTCGAAGCCTGGATCAGGCACAAGGGGGAAGGGCACGAAGAATTCTTTCCTGAAATCCCTGACAGCTCCGGAAGTATTCCCTGCCCCCACACCCAGAAAACGCACTTTTCTGGAAAGCGGCGGATCGGATACTACCATCTCATAGGCCTTGTTCAGCAAAGGAGCCTGCTGCTGACATGAGAAACCGTACCGGTTAAATATCTCCAGGACGAGCAGATCTCCCCAGACATCGTCGACCTTGAAGCTCTCCCTGCCCTTGAGCTTCTCGGAAATACCCAGATAGGCGGCATCAGCTCCCGAGATCTTTGATGAAAAGTGAAATTCCGGGAAAAGGTCCCCCGGCGATATTATCTTCCGGCTCTGTCCATCGGCAGCTACAGGCAGGGCGAGGAGGAACAGAAGGACGAAGCCTGACATCTGTATCCATGATCCTGGGCTTCGTCCGGACATCACATTTTTGCGATCGGTTTTCATTTTTTCGCCACTGATACCTTTCGCTTAACAGCGGCCATATCCACTACCGGAACTTTAACGGCCCCTTCGCCCAGCAGTTCGTCGGCAAGCTCCTGAGAAAAGGACCTGTACCTTAAAACAGCATCAACAGTCAGTTCACCCTTTCTGAGCTTCGGCGGCACAACAAAGGCGTACTTGCTGGTATCAGACCCCTTTGGAAGAACCACCCGTTCGCTTTTAAAGTATGAGATCTTCCAGGGCTTGTAGGTCACGTTGCCATCTTCATCAACCGCCACAGTCCGGAATATTGTCGCCTCGGGATCGATCCTGCCATGGTCATCAAGGGCGCCCGACCTGTAGATGATATTCCCTTTCTCATCAGTTACCGTTACATCCAGCCACATCTGCCGAATCTCTGTAAGGCTGGTAGGTAAATTGTGTCCCGCTCCTACATTCACTACCGTGACCTTGAACCTGGCCAGTTTTCCGCTGATAAACTTTTCGGGTGCGTCAACGGTTAGCTCAGCCGCACTTTTAAGGCGTTTTTTTGCTGTCTCGGCATGCTTTTCTGCTCCGAGCATGGCGGTTACAGTGAAATTTCCACCCACAAATTCATGGGTATATATGTTGTTCCTCATGGGACCGAGAGGCGAGGCCTTGCCGGGGTTCAAAGGCTTTTTGAGGGTCCTTGCGGCTTCAATGGCCTTTTCAATCGGCATCATATGGCAGTCCTGACACACAATACCTGCCTGGGCGTAAACTGACTGTTTCCACTCATCATAAGTTCGCTCAATGGGAAAGTTGGTAACCGGGTGAAATGAGTTGTGGCACGACCCGCAGAACTCGGCGGTTGTATGAAGCTCCGAGTAGGCGGTGTCGTGTCCGGGAGAATCGGAGTCCTTGAAAGGACCCCTCTTAACGTCCCCCGGATCCATCAGCAGTGAAGCGTTGCCAGGATTGAATACCGGCGTGTCCTTCCAGGTGGAGGTTACGATGGTGTGACAGAAGTCACACTGCACGCCCTTTGAGGCCACCTTCCCCGTTTTGAAGACGCCCTCTACAGGATCGAAGGTCACTTCCTTTCCAACAGTTCCGATGGGAGTGTGACAGCCGGCACACAAGTTGCGGATCTCACCTTTGGTCTCGATCTCCCCTATTCTCCAAAGGGCCTGAAAAACGGGATCCACAAATGCGTTAGAGTGCATGGAGCCCTGCCACTGGTTGTAGATGTCCCTGTGGCATATCTTGCATCTGCCAGGGTCCTCGAACTCATCTGAGTGAACGAACCCTCCGGATTTAGTATTGATAAGAGACGGATAGAAGGGAAATTTATCGTCCTCGGCCGCAAATGCCGGAAAACCGGCGGCGGTGACCACCAGAATAAAACTTAGTATCATGGCAGTGCTTTTCGCCATTGCCAACCTCCCGTACTCTTTGCCTGCATTGAAAACCGCCCGGCGGGAATCCAATGCTTTCCCTGGAACGAGGCTGTGATTATACCAATAAAAACAGATGTTTCCAGTGAAATTTGAGGTGATCTCATACAGGGTAGAGGGAGGAGGGAGGAGGAAAGAGGAAGGAGAGGGAGCAAGAGTGAAGGGGCGAAGTGGGGAAACGGAGTGTGGGCGTAAATTCCTCTCCCTTGATGGGAGAGGTTAGGAGAGGGTGAATTATTGGACCTTGGACCTTCATAACATTGAACGTTGAACTTAAGCCAGAATTATAGTCTAGTTGTCAGCACAAATAATTATTCCGGAGAAAAGCAGATGCCCAAAACAGATACACCATACATGGTAATGGCTGACGAAGACGGCAATATTTTCGAGCACCCTCATCTGAAGATGCTGGGAGCCAGCGGCCGGGATTTCCTCGTGCCAAAATTGCCCGATATTATCCCCGCACCTTATGGAACCGACTTTTATGTGCTGCCCGGAAGACATCCTGTGGGCCATGACCCTGACAGTGGAGATCAGCGTATTGTAGAAGAGTTCAACGGACAACCAGTGTATGCTGTTTCGGCGTTCCTTCCCCCTGCATATACGGCCCTGTACTGGGCGCCTTTTGTGAAGAAGAGCGCCGCCCCTCTCCTGCCTTTGTATGCATATGCCTCTCTGGGATGGACCGAAGAAGGATTTACAACTTCAGCCGTGAGGATAGACGCCGACACCAGACAGGACCTGGATGGTTACCCTTCCGACGGCACTGAAGATCGAAACGCGGATGAGACCGTGAATGCCGATCCCGAAAACCGCCTTCTTTCACACCTTGCCCACTGCTGCAAAGTCTACCGCTGTCCGGCCGCAAGGAACCTGTTTCTCGAACGCTTTGAGGCCCCCCTTCCCATTTCCCCGGGATGCAACTCCATGTGCGTCGGTTGCATCTCACTTCAGGAAGGGGAAATACCACCCACGCAGAACAGGATAGAATTTGTTCCCACACCGGAGGAAATAGCCGGAATAGCCGTACCTCATCTTGAAAATGCTCCTGATCCGGTGGCAAGTTTCGGGCAGGGCTGCGAGGGCGAACCACTTACACAGGCTGAGGTTGTTGAGGACGCCATTCGCCTTATCAGAAGCAGGACTGCTTCAGGAACACTGAATATGAATACCAACGGCAGCCGGCCGGATATTCTGGAGAGGTTGTTTGCAGCAGGTCTTGACAGTGTACGTATAAGTCTGAACAGTGCCCGCCCGGAGATGTACGACCACTATTTCAAACCGGTGAACTACTCCTTTGAAGACGTCACTAAAAGCATGGAAATCGGTGTCCGAATGGGCAGGTTCGTATCCATCAACTACTTCGTGTTCCCAGGTGTGACTGACGACGAGGATGAAGCAGCAGCCCTGGAGGCCCTTCTGGAGAGAACCGGAATTCAGATGATCCAGTGGAGGAATTTGAACATAGATCCCGATCTGTATATGGACTCATTAAGGTGGGACAATAAGGGTAATGCAATGGGAATGTTACAGCTTATGGACAGAATAGCCAGCCGCTTTCCCGGCCTCAGGTTCGGCTACTTCAATCCCAACATCAGATAACCTGATTCATCTCCAAATTAATTGGATGGATATCAGTATGGCGTATTAATATGGCCGTGTTTTTGGGTGTAATCACTCGGCTTCGCAACGCCTTCCGCGCTTCGCTTCGTGATTCACCAAAACCACGGCCTGATATTGGGAGATGAACCGATAATTTCTACTCCGAGATCCTGAGCAGGATCTTTTCCACATCAGCTTCCGTCAGGGGCTTTAAGAAGTAACCCATCACATCCAGGTCTCCGGACCGCTTTCTTTCCTGGGTTCTGTCAGAACTGGTCAGGACGAATACCGGAATATTTTTCCCGGCGAGCCTTTTCCTGTAATTGATCAGAAAATCAAGGCCGCTCATTCGGGGGAGCTTAAGGTCAAGCAGTACAAAGTCCGGAGAAACGGACCCGCCCTTTTCGTTCGAGGAAGTGAGTCCTTCCAGCGCGGATTCGGCGTCCTCATAGACGAAAACCTCTCCGATCTCCTCGTAATCTTCCAGGAGCGATTTTATTAGATAAATATGATCGTGGTTATCTTCTATCAGTACTACACGCAGTGACATTCCAGATTATCCCTTTAGAGAACTTCTTAAACCAGAAACTCGAAACTAGAAACCCGGAACTGACTTGAATTTTCCCTAAAAGGAAAAGTTCAAGTCTGGTGCCGGAGCCCGGACTTCCTTCGGCAGGCTCAGGACAAGCTCACTATAGGCCTTGCGGCCTGGTTCTCGTCTCTCCTTGACCATCCCGGAAACACTTCTTCACAGCAGACCCTCTCCGCTGTGCAAACTTTACTCAATCTGGTGCCGGAGGAGAGACTCGAACTCTCATGGGGCGAACCCCGGGGGATTTTGAGTCCCCTGCGTCTACCACTTCCGCCACTCCGGCAC
>QIFJ01000165.1 GCA_003229755.1 Pseudomonadota bacterium | reverse complement strand
TGCCGCAGAGAAAAACCTGGTCTTGGGTTTCTGTAAAACCATCAATCAACTACCAGCAACTCTTCATCTCCTCTATGTCAGGTGTTTACCAAGAGAAGTTTTATCGCTTGTTGGTTTCCCCCGCGGCCCCCTGCGGTAAGGGCTGACTAGCCCTCACTGCGAAACTCTGCGTTAAGGCTTTTGTCTCTGTAAAACTAAAGTGATAAGAGCGTAACGCAGAGAGCCGCTGGGCGCCCACACGGTCGGACCGCAGGGTGCCGCAGGGTTAATTCTTCGGGAAAAAACGCTTTATGAATATCTGTGGAGTTGAACATTAGACATGCGAAATTGGACCTTGGATCAACTCACTTTCAACTGTTTCTCCATTACTTCACGAACCTTCTCAAGAAGCAGACCCCTGTCAGCATAGACATAATCAGACGTTGGGATCGGTTTACATACAGTTAAGCGTGCCGTGCCCCCAGATGAAGTGTAGGAGTTCTTCGGCATGATCTCCCTGGTTCCCTGAATGATCACGGGCAGGATCGGAAGGCCTGCCTCCAGGGCCAGTATAAATGTCCCCTTTTTGAAGGGCAGCAGGTCACCGGTTGTTGACCTGGTGCCTTCTGGTGCCATTACAACGGAAACACCCAACTCCCGCATGGCATTTCCGGCTTCTCTCAGACCTTTTAGAGAGTTATTACGGTTTGAACGCTCTATAAAAATATGACCGCTTCTGTTGGCGGTGCTACCGAAAAACGGCACCTTTAACAGCTCTCGTTTCCCGACGAACCTCAGCTGTAGCGGCAGCGCCTGCATAATCACGGGTATATCCACATAACTCTGATGATTAAATACAACGACAAACGGTCCGTTATTAACGTTTATATTCTCCTTCCCGCGGACAATAACTCGAACCCCCGAGATAGTAAGTACAATTCGAGTCCAGCTAAGGGCGATCCAATTATATACACGGTACCCCCCAGGATCGAAAAAGCTGAGAATTATGCCCCCTGTACCCCATAGCAATATGGAAAGGGGTATCAGGATGATGAACCTGACTTTGATGAACAGCCTGTGGAGAGTTTTCATTGTTGGTGAAGCTAGCATATAGAGTTGAAAGTTGAAAGTTGAAGGTTGAGTGTTATGGAGATTGGAAAATGGAAATTGGAGATTAGTGCATTGGAAATTCGAGATTCGAATGGCCGGGATTTTGGATGTAATCACTCGCCTTCGCAACCCCCTTTGAGCTTCGCTTCGTGATTCACCAAAACCCCGGTCCTCAGGCGTGACTCGCGATGATTTTACCTGGAACCTGGAACTCCAGCCGAAGGCTGGCCGGAGAGAGGAAGAGTCTGGAAACTAGATTAACAGATCATTAATGGTTCCGACGATATCTGAAAAGGACAGAGGTTTTGAGAAGATCTTTATTGCTCCGGCATCCTGGGCCGATGTAACCATCTGTGATGAGTCCGCAGCGGTAATAACGAGGACAAATAAATCCGGAGTCTTATCAACAGCTATCCTTATCAGCTCTATACCGCTCATCTCCGGCATCATCAGATCTGTTATCAGCACGGCAATCGGATTTGACTCCAGGATTTCAAGAGCCTTGTGCCCCCCCTCAGCCTCATAGGCCTCGAAGCCTTCGGACTCCAGAAATCGAGTGAGTGACCAGCGAAGAAGATCCTCATCGTCAACTACAAGTATTTTTCCGGAACAATTTTGATAGGGTCGTAAAAAGTTCATCCGTGGCTTTTTGCTCCGCGGGAAGGGAAAAGCGTCGTTTTCCCTTCCCTCACGAATCCATAACTATATATTAAGGTTATGGGTTCGGGCGCCCACGCTCGGGCGCGATGGTAATCATCAATGACTCAAGGTTTATGTCATCAATTTGCATTGTTCGATTTTTAAGTAGCAAATTGCGAACCAAATCTGGATCTGACAATGCAGTTTAAAAAGTTCAATAAAAACGATAGTTAAGAATTGGGTACAAAATTGTTATCGGCTTTCATGAAGCGTGATTTAACCCAATGTGATGGATTTCACGCAATGTTAACACTGTTCCAGGTTCCAGGGAACCCCATATGAGTAAATAATCTGGAACTCGCCCTCTCCCCTGGTGGGATACGCATCAACCATCACGCATCACGATCTTGGACTATTACCTTGGAACCTGGAACCTGGAATTCGTTACCAGGCAAATACAACAGAAAAGGCCCCGAAAATCGGGGCCTTTTATTAATAATCAAGATTTGCCTGGTCAACTACTGATAGGGTCGTAAAAAGTCCATTCATGGCTTTTTACTCCGCGGAAAGCGAAAAGTGTCATTTTCACTTTCCTCACAAATCAATAACTTGCACCGCAAGTCATCGATTCGGGCGCCCCACAAATGGGCGCGTTGATGACTTCTTGCGAAGTCATCAACTACTGCATTTTCAGGATATCCCCTCTCTTGAATCCTGAGCCCTCCACAGTTTCAGCGATGGAAAACTTGTCCAATACCTGGGAAACCTGAACCGAACCGATCCTGGCGATCGCGCTTCCCAGACTCAGGCCGGTTTCGGGATCGATCAATTCCTCACCCTTGGAAAAGACTGTGAAGTAGGACCCGGGGGATATTCCCATATTGAAACCACCGTTCACATAGACTTTTCTCCCGACTACCTTGACTACTCTGCCCTGCCAGGGCCTGTTTTCCATGTTATCTACGACAAAAGCCGTAGCGGCCGCAACTGCCTTTCGGGTTGCTTTACCCAGAGCAGTCTTCTTATAGGTGGTTCCTCCGAAGGCGATACCCTTGAAAAATGCAATACCGCCTATACCAGTGGTCTTTATTTTCCCCTCCGCCCTCTGGGACTGAAGGATCTGTCCGGTGGTGGCGTCTATCAGGCGCATATCAATAGCCACGTGGCCTGAGTTGGATTTGCCCGCGATACCGATGCCTTTCAGTAAAATACCAGCTCCACCACCGCTTTCCTTTTCGACAAACTCGGTTACAGCTCCCTTGATAACAACCTGAGCGCCCAGCACCTCACCTATTCTTGCCTCCGTCCCCCTCCTGATTCTTCCACTGGCCGCCAGGTCCTGCTCGGCCAGGACTTCATCCAGAGCTCCACGCTCCACGACTATGAAGCGGTTGGTCTTCATGAGTTCAGTTATGAGCATCTCGGTAAGTCGTTCTTGTATGTTCCAGCTTCTGTCCCACCAGCGATTAGATATTTTGTTCTCGAAAGTCAGAACCGCTATTCTCTTTTTCGGCCCGCTGTAGGGAAGATATGTAACCTCCTCTTCAGCTTTAACCTGTTCTGAACCGCTGGCGGCGACACAGGCTGACAACAGGAAAACCATGGCCGGGGCAGCTAACCATCTCACTGCTTTATTGATCTTAGGCATCCCTATGCCTCCTTTTTAATGCAGCGTGCTCCCATTATCCTGGGGCAACTATGAAATCTTTGACCTGTCCCCCGACCTGCCCACCAATGGGCGCGTTGATGACTTTTTGCAAAGTCATCTCTTTTGGCAGGGTCGTAAAAAGTCATCAATATAATAATGTCTTTTCTACGGTTATCCATGATTTACATCCAGTAGTTCCTCCACCGCCTTCAAAAGTTGTTCCCGGGTAAAAGGCTTTGGAAGAAATGAGTCTGCACCGCAACGCTCCGCGTTTTCTCGATTGGAGATGTCATCATAAAAGGCACTAATAAGGAGTATCGGAATACGGCTGTCGTCCCCCTCCTTGCTCCTTATGACAATTGCCACGTTAAAGCCGTCTCCCTTGGGCATCGATATGTCGCATATAACCAGGTCAGGTTTAATATTCACAAACTGGTTAACCGCTTCTTCTCCATCATTGGCCCTGTACACCATGTACCCGTTTCTCTCCAGTATGATCCTTAATATCTCCTGAATACTGGGATCGTCATCGATTACCAGGATCTTTTTCTGCTCTGATGTCATATCACCTATTCCCCGGTGTGGTTCTGCTTATTCAGCAAAACGTCAAAAAGCCTGTTGAAAACGTTCATGGCCGCATCCTCTCTGGCCGTTTCCTCATTAATATTCAGTTGCAGCACAGGAAGGTCAAGTTCTTTTTTCACATAATCCATGAGCTCATTTCCTTCTTGATCGCTGTTTTCGACTGAACTTGTCAGAAATATTGCCCCCGCTGAGCCTTCAGAGAAAGGTTTCAGCAGCGGATATGCTTCCTCTCGCGAAGGCAGAGCAAAGAGTTTAAGCCTGGTTTTTTCACTTATGCTGAGGCTCCCAAGATTACCAAAGGATGCTGAAATGATCTCCTGATTTGAGAAGTTATCCCTCGCCAGCGCAAACTCGCTGAGGTAATTCGCGGATGCTGTAAACTCTTTGATGAGATCAGCAGTAGGTGAAAAAAGGAGGATCTTGCCCCACTCGGTTCCCTGGAAATCGGCGGTACTGGAACTCAATATCTTCCTTATTTTTAGTGCCTGATCAGGACTGACCAGGGGTATTTCTTCACGTACGACTTCCTCTTCATCGAGGTGGACCTCGATGATATCCTTCTGTATCAGACCCAACAGCGCTTTGCATATCTCGTAATCAGTGAAATTGGATTTGTCGATCATATGATCAACGGTTTCATAAAACTCGAGGAGAAGGATCACCTCCCTGGTAACCGGGCGTAGATTTTTCGGTAGCTCGCCTTTGCCTTTTCTTAACTTGAGGTGTGCAGAAGCAGGCGGCATTTTTGACTGGAGTGTCTTCCACTCATCAAGCTGTCTCATTCCCTCCATCAGAAGCGCGTCAATGGACCTGGAAATATTTCGTGCTACTGTGAATTTTTCCGGTCTGTATTTAAAGGTTCCAACCTGCCATCTCAGGATCCTGAAGAGGGCTTTTTCACCTGCGATCAGGCCAAGGGTCGTGCTTACTACATCACCCTCCTTCAGATGTATGATCCCCTCAGGCCCGTCTCCGCTGGTTATTGTCAGAATACCCGTTCTCCTGTTGAGACTGAAGATCTGCAGCAGGTCCACAAGATTGACCTCTTTAAGGTGCCCCTCAACCCCAGCGCCTTTCTCTTCCAGCCTGTCTTTCTCTGTAAGTGATGGATTGAAAGCCTCTTCTATTCTTCTGGATATTTCCTCCCAGCGGAACGGCTTGTAAAGACATACATCCGGACCGATGGATGCGAGAGTAAAATCCTTCTCCCTTTCCGGGTTAACGAGAAAAATAAATGGGATGTGGAAGGTCGTGGGGTTATTCCTGATAAAGGCCCTGAGGCGTTCACCGCCGAATACAGGAAGGTGATAGTTGGTTATTACAAGGTCAGGCTTGTTCGTCAGGACAGCTTCAAGTGCTGACGCGCCATCAGATGTAGTCACCACCGTATACCGGGCTTTTGAGAGTCTTTTATCCAGTTTCCTCACAAAAGATTTGTTTTCGTCTACAAGTAGTATTCGTTTAGCCATTTTTTCTTTGCTATACCCTGTCAGATAAGTAACTAGTGATTGGTAATTAGTGATTGGTGATTGGTTATTGGTGATTAGTAAATCATGAATAATGTCTAATGCTCTAATTTCGATTCATCTCCCAATTAGTTGGTGATT
>QIFJ01000035.1 GCA_003229755.1 Pseudomonadota bacterium | reverse complement strand
ACTTGAACCATGGATGGTTCACATTGAAGTACGGCACCCGAAAAGAAGAAGGCTTTACGCTAATAGAGGTAATGGTGGCCTTCACCATACTCGCGATAATTGCCGGTATCGCCTTTTCGGTGGTCTTCGGTACCAGTAAAAGATCCAGAATTCTGGCAAGGGAGATGGAGCTTCGCCGTGTCGGCGGCTCTGTTATAAACCTGATCGCCGAGGACCTGAGGGGTGCCTTCGTGCGGGAGGGCGTTATTCCGTTCTTTGTTGGGAGTGACAACTTCTTCAAGGATTATCCAGCCGACGAGGTAAACTTTATCACTACTTCGACACTGCCTGTAAACCCCATATCCCCCGGTAGCGATGTCGCAGAAGCAGGGTACTTGCTGAGCTTCGACCAGGAGGGCAGGGGGGTCCTTTTCAGGCGTGAACAATCCCCCGCCCGACCCCCTGACGAAGAGGGGGGTGTTACCCTGGATGTTACTTCCCTGGTGCGTTCCTTTAATCTCCGGTACTATGACGGTGATGATTGGCTTGATGAGTGGGACAGCCTGGATAGCGGAAAGGCGAACATGTACGGGAAAATCCCCAGCGAAATTGAAATTGAGATGACCCTTGATTCAGAGGGATCATCCATCACGTTGAGGACGCGTGTTTCACCACCCATGGCCATAACAAACTAGTTTAAAGTTGAAAGTTTAAAGTTGAAAGTTACTAATTGTAATCTGAATTTTCCTGCACTACTTTCAACTTTCAACATTTAACTTTCAACTTAACGAATATGAAAAAAAGTACCAAATTATTTTTCAAACTTCACGGTTGGAGAAACATCCCGAATTTCCTCCACGGATACATTTGTGCTCGATTCGTAAAACATTACATAGCGTTTCTGCGGTGGGCTTCTGACGCTGGTGAGGGTAAACAAGGTTACGGCAGGGTAGCGAAATACTTCGAGGAGAGGTATCACTCCAAAGTTCTGGTAAAAAAGGACGCCGAGAAGATCATCAGGCTCGACTTTCCGGTTGAGGTAAAGAATCCAGAGAGGGTGATCCCCTTTGAAATAGCCAACAGGATAGTAATTGAAAATCCCGGTTCCATAGTTGCCATCCGCTGTCCGTGCAGGGAGACCATGGGTGAGGGTGCCTGCACGCCAAGGGAAGTATGCCTTGTTATAGGAAGTCCGTACACCGACTTTGTTCTGGAGCATGGAACGTCAGGCGCGAGAGCCCTCACCAGAACTGAGGCTCTCAATGTTCTGGCCAGGGCCGAATCGTTGGGCTGGGTCCACACGGCCTGGTTCAAGGACGCCATGGGTGGCCGGTTCTACGCGATCTGCAACTGCTGCTCATGCTGCTGCATGGGGATAAAGGCCATGAGAGATTCGGATTTCTCGAACCGCTACCTTCTGCCATCGGGATATGTGGCCAGTGTAGACACTGATGCCTGCGATGCATGCGGCCTGTGTTTCGAATCGTGCTCCTTTGAAGCTATTGAGATGAACGGGGCCGCTGCAGTTGATAAAGACAGGTGCTTCGGCTGCGGCGTGTGCGGATCCAGATGTTCCGCTGATGCTATCGTCCTGTCCCTCGATCCCTCAAAAGGGGTTCCGATGGATCTTGATGCGATATGAATGAGTTCCACGTTCCATGTTCCAGGTTCCAAGGTTAATAATCCAAGATCCAAGATCAACTAGAAGTAAGATTGCTTCATCATTCCGCCAACTGCGATATTCCTCGCAATGACAACACATAATCTATTCTGCTTAATCCCAACCCAAGCCTTATACTGCGAAACCCTGCGGTGCGCCCGAATGGGCGGCCTGCGGCCCCCTGCGTTACAGGCTTTTATCACTTTGCGCTTTTGAGTAAGGTTGCTCCTCCCTCCTCCCTCTTTCCTCCTCCCTGTTTAACCGATGGATGAACCCCCTTGTCCCTTTAATGACCTTAAGTTAAAATTCAACCATGCCAGCACAGCTCCCACTATTCCACTTCGCCCAAAGCTACACGGATTCTGACCAGTACTATCTCACCGGGTTTCTCTGTCCCGATCCTTTTGCGGTCCTGGAGTTGCCGGGGGGCAGAACGATAGCTGCAGTTTCGGTTATGGAGTACGGACGGGCGGAAAAGGAATCCAAATGCGACGAGATCGATCTTCTTATAAGAAGGAAAAATAAAAACAGCAGGCCTGAATCCGCTGCCGTGGACTTTCTGAAAAAGCACGGTGCGGATCATATCCGTGTTCTGCCCTCTTTTCCCGTAGGCCTTGCGAGGTACATGGAAAATGAAGGCGTTTATATGGAGGTGGACAGCAAATCCGTTAAAGAGCGGCGCAGGGTCAAGTCGGCAGAAGAGATAGGGTACATAGAAAGCGTGCAGAGGAAAACCGAGGGAGCGATGGAGATGGCCCGGTCTCTTCTGGCCGGCTGTCCCGTCAGGAAAGGAGTTCTTCAGTATGAGGGAAGCGACCTGACTGCCGAAAAGCTCAGGTTTTTGATCGAGCTTTTCCTGCTTGAAAAAGGGCTTGACTGTGTGGACTCCATTGTCGCTCCCGGGAGAACGGCCGCCGACCCACACAACCGGGGACTTGGCCTGATCAGTGCCGGTGTACCAATTGTTATTGATCTCTTTCCAAGGGACCGTGTCACACGATACCACTCCGACATGTCACGCACATTTGTCGTTGGGTCGGCCTCCAATGCCGTGAAGGATATGCATAACGCGGTTGCCCAGGCCCAGGATGTGGCTCTGGAAAGGCTCAAGCCCGGTGTTTTGCTTGCACACGTTCACAGGGCGGTGTGCGATGTCTTTCAGGCAAGGGGTTACAAGGTACAAGGGGCTCCGGGGAAGGTTCTGAAGCGGGGCTTTCTGCACAGTACGGGACATGGCCTTGGCCTGGACGTCCATGAAGCGCCTTCGGTTTCACCTGAGGGCGACGAGCTCAGGCTCGGAAATGTAATAACCATTGAGCCCGGCCTGTACGACAACAGGATCGGCGGTGTAAGGATCGAGGACGTGGTTGCTGTAACAGCTGAGGGCGAAGTGAGGAACCTGACCCGGTTCGACAGAGATCTGGAGATAAAGTGAGCATACCGGTTTCCCTGATCCGCTGTATGAGCTACGATCCTGAAGACGTCCGATCCGCTGTGCGCGCATCCCTGGAACCCATGGGCGGCATGGGAGCTTTTGTGAAGCATGGTCATAGAGTTCTTCTGAAACCCAACCTGCTGATAGCCAAGCCTGCTGAAGCCGCGGTTACAACTCACCCGGAAATTGTCCGGGCAGTAGCCATGGAGGTTCAGGAAGCAGGCGGAGAAGTATTTCTCGGAGACAGCCCTGCTTTCGGCTCCATCACCTCGATCCTGTCAAAAAATGGAATAGGCGAGGTTGTTGAGGATCTCGGGATAGGAGTTGTTCCTTTCAGAAGCCCTGTTGCTGTGGCTGTCTCTAACGGGGTAGCTTTCAAGTCTATTGAGATATCCGCAGAATCCCGGAAGTTCGACGTCCTTATCAACCTCCCAAAGCTCAAAACCCACACGCTGATGCTGTTGACGATGGCCGTCAAGAACCTCTTCGGTGCAGTCGTGGGGGTTTCAAAGGTGGGGTGGCATCTCAGGGCAAAAGATGACGGCAGGTTTGCCGACCTTCTACTGGATATAAGCAGAGTCGTAAGGCCGGACCTCAATATTCTGGACGGCATTCTTGCCATGGAAGGAAACGGTCCTGGATCGGGGGATCCCAGGTGGACCCACATTGTTGCGGCATCACCTTCTGCCGTGGCCCTGGACCACGTGATTGCTTCGGTACTGGGGGTGGGACCTGATATGTTCATGACCCTTGCCCGCGCACGGGAACAGGGAATTGAGGGATCGCTGCCGGAGCATATAACCACATTCGGCCTATCCATAAAGGAAGCCGCAGTCAGAGATTTCAGGCTTCCGGCTACAGCCAAAAGAGTTGATTTTTCCCTGCCTCCATTCATCAAGGGAAGGATAAGGCAGTCCCTTTCCGCCTATCCGGTCCTCAATATGGAAAAATGCATAACCTGTGGAGCCTGTGCGGACATCTGTCCCGTGAATGCTATTACTCTCCACGAGGGCGGCGGTGGCGATGTGGACAGGAGTGTCTGTATAAGCTGTTTCTGCTGCCAGGAGGTCTGCCCCGAAAGGGCTATCGATCCGGTAGAGGGCAGAATGCTAAGGGTTATGAAGAGGATAGGTGTAGCGTAGTGTTCATCCGGGTTATTATATCATTTTGAGCGGATGAACAGACCAAAGCCCAACGGCTAATGACCAACGTAATTACCCTTCTATCTCGTAAAAAGTTTAATGCACCTGATTGTTGAGCACGTTGGTCTTTGGGCATTGGTCATTGGGCGCAGGCTGAAGCCTTCGGCTTCAGCCTCCAATATGACTCATCGTCCTCGAGCAGGTGGATTGACGCCCGGTTTTTGAGATGTTATGTCCCCCGGGTTTAGATCTTAGGGCTTTTTCCACGGCGGCAACTATCTGGTCATCAGTGCAGCCATCGCGCATCATTGCGAGCAGGTCGGTTTCGGCATCCGAAAAGAGACAGGTTCTAATGTGGCCATCCGAAGTAAGCCGGATGCGGTTGCATTCCACACAGAATTCAGACGATATGGGAGTAATGAACCCCAACGTGCCGCGATGGCCCGGGATCCTGTACCGTTGGGCCGGACCAGCGCCCCGGCCCTTTCCCAGCGACTCGAGGCCATTTGTGGACGACCTGAGCCGGTTGACAATCTCATCGGCGGTGATGACGCGGTCAGGGGTCCAGAAACCGTTGTTCCCCATGGGCATGAATTCTATGAATCGAACTTCAAACTCGTTTTCTTCGGTAAGGGCGACGAAATCCATAAGCTCATCGTCATTAAATCCCCTCAGGAGAACTACATTTATCTTTACAGGGTCGAGTCCCGCTTCCCGGGATGCGTGCAGCCCCTCGAGAACCTCACCAAGACGGGCCTTTTCAGCAATCTCACTTTGATTAGTTATCCACTCGAAACGCTCCGGCCTCAGGGTGTCAAGGCTAACGTTGACCCTTGACAGTCCGGCGGATTTCAGGCTCCTGGCGAGTTTGCCCAGAAGAATGCCGTTGGTAGTAACGCTGATGTCCTTGATCTCAGGGATTTCAGATAGTGAGGCAATGAGCCTTTCCAGGTGCTTCCTTACCAGGGGCTCTCCGCCGGTAATCCTGACGCTTGTAACGCCCCTCGGTGCGAAGAGCCTGACGACCCTGTCTATCTCCTCGTAGGACAGTATACTGTTGTGCCCCAGGTCAACGAAGTCTGCAGACGACATGCAGTACAGGCATCTGAGGTTGCATCGGTCTGTGACCGATACCCTTATATACCTGACAGCTCTTCCCTGGCTGTCTGATAGTGTATTCGGATCCATGATCAAATTTGATAGTGTCGTAAAAAGTCCATTCGTGGCTTTTTACTCCGCGGAAAGTGAAAAGTGTCATTTTCACTTTCCTCACAAAAGTTTGTTATTGTCGCAAAAAATCCGTGAGCGGCTTTTTGCTCCTCGGGAAGTGAAAAGCGTCGTTTTCCCTTCCCTCACGAATCCATAACTATATATTAAGGTTATGGATTCGGGC
>QIFJ01000155.1 GCA_003229755.1 Pseudomonadota bacterium | reverse complement strand
CGTATCTTGAGGGGAAAACACCGAACCCCTGTATCCTGTGCAACGAACACCTCAAGTTCAGGCATCTCATGAGAAAAGCCAGAGCCGTGGGCGCGGATCTCCTTGCCACCGGCCACTATGCCCGTATAACCGGCAACGTTGTGCGACGCCTGGCCAGGGGGCAAGATCCTGAAAAGGACCAGTCCTACTTCCTGTTCCCTGTAGATCAGGCGATTCTGGAGCACCTCATCTTTCCTGTGGGTGATCTGAAAAAAGAAGAGGTGCGTGGCCTTGCCGGGGAGTTGAACCTCCCAGTCCACGAGAAGCCGGACAGCCAGGAAATTTGCTTTATTCCTGAGGGTGGAATACGGGACTTCATCCGAGGCGCCTCCGCCGGCAGTATTGAACCAGGTCCCATTGTGGATACATCTGGAATCAATGTGGGAACCCATGAGGGTGTCTGCTTCTACACGGTGGGACAGCGCCGGGGACTAGGTGTATCAGGAAAGGAGCCTTACTACATCGTCAGAATTGAGCCTGGAAACAATACTATAGTCGTGGGAAGCAGGGACGAGGCCGCCTCCACCGGTTTCGCGGCTGAAGGCGTCAACTGGATCGAGGGGATTGTTCCTGCATCCCGGTTCACATCCGCTGTACAGATAAGACACCGGCACAAACCCGCATTGGCCACCATAACCGTAAAAGGTGATTCCGCTATAGAGGTTGCCTTCGATGAACCGCAGCACGGAGTCGCACCGGGCCAGGCCGTGGTCCTGTATGACGGGGATTATGTGACCGGCGGCGGATGGATCGTTTAAGGTCAGTTTCTGGTTTCTAGTTTCTGGTTTCTAGTAATGAACATTCAACATTTAACTTTCAACGTTAAACTTTTCTTAAAGTTGAGTGTCTAAATATCAGGAAGAACAATAACTTATGGATTGGGAGAAAGAGCGTGAGTTTACCAAAAGGGCCAGAGAAGGGGACGAGGAAGCCTTTGGGGAGCTTGTTCGGGCGCATCAGAAAAAACTGTACAATTTCATCTACAGGCTGTGCGAAAACCATGATGATGCGGCTGAGGTCACCCAGAGGGCCTTTGTCAAAGCTTACTTCTCCCTCAGGAACTTCAGGGGTGACTCTCTTTTTCGCACGTGGCTTTTCAGGATCGCTCTCAACACGTTTCGCAACCATGTTCGAGACGAAGGCAGAAGAAAACATCAGACCCTGGACGGATGGGATCCACCCGCCCGGGAAAGGACATTTTCTATGATGGTAGAGAAGGAGGAGAGAAAGAAGTTAGCCGAGGCCGTGGAAACCCTGCCGGAAAGGCAGCGTGAGGCGGTGGTTCTAAGGGTTCACGAGGGACATTCTTTCAACGAGGTAGCTGGAATAATGGGATGTTCCGTAGGTGCCGCAAAGGCAAGCTACCATCAGGGCGTAAAGAAGTTGAAAGAAACTATTGGCGGTGAGGAGCAATGACCTGCAAAAAGAAAGATATTTCCCTGCGCCTGCCGGACCTTCTTGCCGACAGCCTGCGGGGAGAAGAAGCAGGCAAACTCAGAGAGCACCTCGAAACCTGCAGCTGCTGTGCTGAGGAATTCAGGGTTCTGAGCAACCTTGCCGCCCTGGAAGTGCCTGAGCCGGAGGCAGGATTCTTCGATGAGATGCCCGGTAAGGTGATCCGCAGCATCAGAGAGGAAAAAACCGCCTCCAGGCCATCTTTCAGGCTCCCCGCCATTGAACTGAAGTGGAAGGCCGGTCTTGCAGCAGCTTCTCTTGCAGCGGCTGCCCTCCTTGTGTTCCTGCTCCCGGGTACAGGACCTGTTCTGGTTCAAAAGCCCGATAATAATATACCTCCGATCTCGGTAGCCATAGGTTTTGAAACGAATATCCTGATAGAAGGCGACTATAAAGTCTCCGATGTGAGCGGCGCCCTGGAGCTGGATGTGAAACTGACTGAAGATGATCTCAGCAGGACCACCGGCGCGTTCCTGATCAGAGGTATCGAGTATTTGGATATGGATGTGGATGCTCTATTTATGTTCGAAGAAGAGCTTGGCTCAATTCCACAGAGAAGCTGATAAAGGAAGGTGAGATAATGAAGAAAGGAAGAGCCGTTTCACTAATACTTTTTTTGATACTGGTTTTCTCCGGCACGGCTGTTTTGGCAGACGATGACCGCAGGATCCCCGGGGAGGATGAGATCGGTCGTGTCAGAAAGAAGGTTGAAGTTATGAGAGCCTGGCGCCTTACAGAAGAGCTGGATCTGGATGAAGAAACGACTTCCAGACTCTTCCCGGCCATGAGGCGATCAGATCGCCAGAGGCAGGAAGTCGAAGCGGATAACAGGCGCATCATAAGGCTGGTAAGTGCTGAGCTGGGCAAACCTGAACCGGACCCTGAAGTTATTGATGGCGCCCTTGATGAGCTTGTCAAAAATCGCCTTAGAACTTTCAGGAACGAAGAGGAGCATCTTCAGGAGGTAAGGAGGATCCTTTCAGCCGAGGATACAGCCCGGTATCTACTCTTCCAGGTAAGGTTTCAGAAGGAGATCAGGGAAAGGATCATGAGAGCCGGAAGGGGTGGTATGGGGCACGGCGGCCCGTCTGGGGGCAAGCGATCCGGAAATGGAGGGAGAAGATAGAGATTGATGGTGATCTGGTTCCATGTTCCAGGTTCCAAGTTCCATGTTAATATTTATTATTGATGACTTGGAACCTGGAAGTTGGAACTTGGAACTGCCGGGGGCGGCTTAATGATTGCGACCGTTCCCGGCTGTTGCTTTTTACACGCATTCAATATAAGTAAATCCCATGAACAGGCAGAACTTGAGAAACGCTGTTGCGCGGGACAGCTACGCTTTTGTGACCCTGGGCTGCAAGAGCAATCAATACGATTCCGCAGCCATGGCCGCATCCATGGCCGGCAGCGGTATGGTCTCGGCAGGTCCTGAGGTAGCGGGGATAGTGATAATCAACTCCTGTATGGTTACTGGCCCTACGGAGGCTCAGTGCAGGAAAGAGATCCGCAGGGTCAGGAGGCATAACCCGGATTCGTTCCTTATTGTAACCGGATGTATGTCCAGGGGGGCGTCTAGAAGCCTTTTCGAGATGGCTGAGATAGACCTTGTTCTTGACATGGAGGAGAAGGGAAAGCTGGTGTCGGTCCTGGGCATCGGAAGCGCAGAGGACTGGGTGGATTGGCCCGATGTCCCCGCTGTCGCCATAGAGGGGAGGGACAGGGGATTTCTGAAGATCCAGGATGGCTGTGATTTTACCTGCAGCTACTGTATCGTTCCCAGCGTCAGGGGCTCCAGCAGGAGTCTGGCCCCTGAAAAAGTACTGGAAAACATAAGAGATCATCTGGGAAACGGAGTGAAAGAAGTAGTGCTCACCGGCATTCACCTGGGGCTTTTCGGAAGGGATCTTACGCCCGCCGGAACCCTGGAGGCGCTCCTGGAGGAATTTTTGAAGCAGAATATGTCCGGAAGAGTCAGGTTAAGCTCACTGGAGCCTCTGGAAATAACAGATACTCTGCTTGACCTTATTGCCGGCTCAGGAGGAAGAATATGCCGGCACCTCCACATTCCACTTCAGAGCGGCAGCGACAGGATACTTGGGCTCATGGACCGATCCTACAAACGTGAGGATTTTATCAAAGCTGTTAACAGGGCCAGGAGTGTAATTCCCGGGATAGGTATCGGGTGTGACGTTATCTGTGGTTTTCCCACGGAGACTGACGAGGATTTCGCCAAAACCGAGGAGGTTATAATCAGCATGGAGATACCCTTCCTGCACGTGTTTCCGTTTTCATCCAGGCCCGGAACAACAGCTGCCGGTATGAAGGACGATGTCCTGAGCGCTGTGAAAAAGGAGAGAGCGGCGCGGCTTAGAAAACATGGGAAGAATAACCTGACCGCTTTTATGGATTCACTGGTTGGCGAGGAACTGATAGTAGTCCCTGAGCCAGGTTCCGCGAGCTCTTCGGGAATGCAGGCTCTTGCCGGTAACTACATAAGGGTGGTCCTTGACAGGGACGCTGCGGTACCAGGGCATCTAGTGAGAGTGAAGTGCGAAAAAAGGGTGGGGGAGATGTTGTCAGGGGAAATATTACCTGGAACCTGGAGCCTGGAACATGAAACTCACTCAGATCCCGATCATCCGGGCTGAGAGGGAGCGATAATGCAGTATGCGCAGGGTAGGCAAGGAAGAGTTTTCTATATAAGACTCGGTCATGGCGAGGATGTAAGGGTAGCTCTCACTGACTTCTGCAGGAAGGAGAAGATCACCTCCGGGTGGTTCCAGATGTTCGGAGCATTGGGAAGGGGTGATCTCGTGGTGGGCCCCGAGGAGAAAAAGCTTCCGCCAACGCCGGTTTTTTCCGAGATCAGCATGCCCCATGAACTTGTCGGTATTGGTTCAATACTCAAGGGAGAATCAGGTCCATCGATCCACATGCACACAGCAGCGGGTAGAGGTTCTGACGCGATAGTTGGTTGTATAAGGGGCAACTCGGAAACATTTCTCATCCTGGAGATCCTTCTGGTAGAGGTGACAGGTCTTGAGGTGAAGCGTATGCCGGACGAAAATGGGCTTGAATTACCGGTCTTTGGCGAGGTTGACCAAAGAGTCACGGAGGGCAATGAGTAAAGGCCGGGTTTTTGGGTGTAATCACTCGCCTTCGCAACCCCCTTTTAGCTTCGCTTCGTGATTCACCAAAACCCCGGCCTTACTGGCATTTGGTTATACAGAATTCCGGACATCGGATTCCTGGTCTCAATTACGCTGAGTTTTGAGGAAAAATTACAATTACAGGGAGCAATAATGAATCACAACGAAAGAGTTCACATGATAGTTCACGGGAGGGTCCACGGGGTCACCTTCAGGGAAAGCACAAGGAGGGAGGCTTCCGAACTTGGCCTTGTGGGGCTGGTCAGAAATCTCGTGGACGGCGCTGTTGAGATCATTGCGGAAGGACCCAGAGACATCCTTGATCGGCTGGTCAAGTGGGCCCATTTCGGTCCCCCTGCCAGCAGCGTTGTTCGTGTAGATGTTAACTACAATGACCCCAGCGGCGAATTTGTAACCTTCGATATCGATTTCGGGTTCTAATATTTTATTATTACAGTTCATCCACCAATTAGTTGGTGGAATATTGGTATAGTTTATTTATAAGGCCGGGCTTTTGGGTGTAATCACTCGCTTTCGCAACCCCCTTTTAGCTTCGCTTCGTGATTCACCAAAACCCCGGCTTGATTTAATCGAGCTGTTCGAATTACAGTTGATGGACTTTTTACGACCCTGTAATAGTCAAATCTGGAGTGAATATGAAATATTTGACAGCGTTAAGAGACGACGTCAGGGGTCGCGTGGAGCTTATTGAAAAAGCGGATCTCATCGTTGGTATCCCCTGTTACAATAACCAGTCAACGATCAGCAACGTCGTGCAGCAGGTGAGCAGGGGCCTGCACAAATATTACCCGAACAAAAAATCGGTTATCATCGTTTCGGACGGCGGTTCCGTGGACGACTCCAGAGAGGAGGCCAGGCGTGTTGAGGTACTGCCCTGGCAGGAGATCCTCGTTAGTATTTACAGGGGTGTTCCGGGTAAGGGTTCCGCGCTGAGGGCTGTACTGGAGGTATCCCGTTTCCTCGGAG
>QIFJ01000270.1 GCA_003229755.1 Pseudomonadota bacterium | reverse complement strand
ACGGGCCGGAGTTCGGCCATTTCCCGGATAGCTGCAGGGATCTTCTCAGGAGGATAGCTCCCCGCCTGCTGGATGAGTTGAAGGAATCCCCCGACCCGGATCACGTTCTCATCAACCTGGAGCGCTTCATCCGCAGGGTCGGCGCAAGGGCATCATACTATGCCCTGCTCGCGCAAAATCCCGAATCCATCAAGCTGCTCGTAACTGTATTCGGCTTTTCACAACACCTCTCGGGACTCCTGATCAGTCAACCGGACCTGTTAGACCTCATGGTAGTTACTGAGGATCTATCCGCCGGTAAATCCAGGGAGGACCTCACTGCTGAACTCAGGGACATGATAAATGGCAGTCCGTCCTTCGAGGATGAACTTATCATGATGAGGAGGTTCAGGAACGGTGAGATGCTCAGGATCGGCCTTGGTGATCTTCTGGGCCTGAGAGACCTGCCGGCTGCAAACAGGGAACTGACGAAATTGTCGGAGATAATCCTTGATACCTCCCGCCGACTTGCATTCAGAGACGCTTATAAAAAGAAGATGACGCCCTGCGAGAATGGCAGGTTCACAGTGGTGGCCATGGGGAAAATGGGCGGCAAGGAGATGAACTACAGCTCCGACCTGGATCTGATCTTCCTTTACGAGGGAGACGAAAGGAGCAGGGAGTACTATACATGGGCAGCTCAGCGGATGATCACGATCCTTTCCAGCCCTACAGGGGAGGGGCTTCTGTACCGCATAGATATGAGGCTCAGGCCTTCGGGGCATGCCGGACCCCTTGTTACCAGCTGGGAGTCGTTTGCCAGATACCATGCAGAGGAAGCCATGGCATGGGAACAGCAGGCCCTGATCAAGGCAAGGTGCGTCGCTGGTGACGAATCGTTCATGGAAAAGGTTAACGATCAGCTTCAGGATCTGGTTTACAGGCGGGACTTCAGTGTGGAGGACGTAACCGAGATCCGTCGTATCCGTGACAGGATGGAAGCTGAAATATCCTCTGAAACCGGGGGCAAGTTCTACGATATTAAGTTAGGATGGGGCGGTCTGGTGGATATCGAGTTTGCTGTTCAGGTCATGCAGTTGCACTTCGGAGGCAAACATCCTCAAGTCAGGTCTACGTCAACGATGGAGGCCCTCGAAACCCTCAGTCAAGCTGGACTTGTTGAGGAAAAACAGTATAATACACTGCGCCGCGCATACTCATTTTACAGATGTATCGAGAACCGGCAGCACATATATCAGAACAGATCGGACCACCGGATATTTCTGGACAAGGAAAGGTTAAGGCCCCTTGCAAGACGACTGGGTCAGGAGGGGACATCGGATTCGCTGGCCGGATTCCTGGATGAAGTCAAGAAAACCAGGGAAGAGGTCAGGGAAATATTCGACAGTATCCTTGGTCATATAGAGGTAGAGTTATCCTGACATGGGTTTATCACTCAACCCGTGTTTGTTTTTTACGGAGGCTTGAAGATGGTTGACTCAGTAGCCAAAATATGGATGAACGGTCAGATGGTGGACTGGGAGGATGCAAAAGTCCATGTTCTGACCCACACACTTCACTACGGGTTAGGAATTTTCGAGGGGATACGTTATTACGATACTCCCGATGGTCCTGCTATCTTCCGTCTGACCGAACATTTAAAGAGATTGTACGATTCATGTCACATCTGCAGGATTGAAGTGCCCTACGCCTGGGATACTCTCTGGAATGCGCATCTTGATGTGGTGCGTGTAAACGGTCTGTCCGACGGGTACATAAGGCCGGTTGTCTATCTGAAGGATGGCCCGATGGGCCTGCTCGTCAAGGAAGATCATCCCGTAGGTGTTTTCATCGCCTCCTGGGCCTGGGGCGCCTATCTGGGCGAAGAGGGTCTCAAAAAAGGGATAAGTGCCAAGATCTCCTCCTTTTGCAGGAATCACGTAAATGCCATGATGAGCAAAGCGAAGGTCAACGGAGCGTATGTCAACTCTATATTAGCAAAAAGGGAGGCCATTCAAGCGGGGTACGATGAAACCATCCTGCTGGACACGGAAGGCTATGTCAGCGAAGGAAGTGGGGAGAACCTCTTTGTCGTCAGCGGCGGCCGGATCAAGACAACGCCTCTGACATCAGTCCTTGCCGGTATCACAAGGGATACGGTTATGACACTGGCGGAAGAGCTCGGCCATGAGATCGTTGAAACCAGGTTCACCAGAGACGAGCTTTACATCGCTGAAGAAGCATTTTTCACTGGAACCGCGGCAGAGGTCACCCCGATCCGCATGGTGGACGACAGAACCATAGGTGAGGGTAAACCGGGACCCATCACGAAAGCCATCCAGGATGTCTATTTCAAGGTTGTCAAAGGACAGGACCCACGACACCGGGACTGGTTAACGGTTGTCTAGAGAAAGCTCCAAAGGGCCTGCGAAAAAAACACTCTTCCTGATAGACGGCAGCTCATACATCTACAGGGCGTACCACGCCATCAGGGGTCTTTCCACAAAAGAGGGCTTTCCCACCAACGCCATCTTCGGTTTCACCAATATGCTGCTGAAGGTTCTCAGGGAGCAGGAGCCGAACTACGTGGCAATGGTGCTGGACTCTCCGGGCCCAACCCATCGCCACGAGATCTTCCCTGATTACAAGGCTAACCGCCCTCCCATGCCGGATGATCTGAAGGTCCAGATACCGCGGATCGAAGATCTCACCAGAGCCTTTAATATTGCCGCACTGCGCCTGGATGGCTATGAAGCCGACGATATTATCGCTACCCTTGTAGACAAGTTTGCAGAAGAGGTAGATGACATTGTCATCGTCTCCTCAGACAAGGATCTCATGCAGCTTGTCTCCCATGGTGTGCGGATGCTCGATACCATGAAGGACCGATGGATCGGGACTGAAGAAGTAAAAGAGCGCTTTGGTGTGGATCCGGAGCATGTACCGGATGTCCTCGCGCTGATGGGTGATTCGAGTGACAATGTGCCTGGCCTCACCGGGGTCGGCCCCAAGACGGCAGGCAAGCTCATATCCCGCTTCGGAGACCTGGAATCGCTCCTGGAGCACAGTGATGAGATAACGGGGAAAGCGGGCCAGAGCCTTGCCAGTGAGATTGATTCAGTAAGGCTCTCCTTTTCCCTTGTTACCCTGGACAGGGATGTGCCCATGGACGTTACCCTTGATAACCTGTCCATGAAGGATCCGGACGATGAGGCTCTCAGAAATATCTTCAGCGAACTCCAGTTCACACGATTCTTAAAAGAACTTTCACCCAGATCCTCCCTGGAACGGGAGGGTTACAGGCTGGTGCTGACTGAGCGGGACCTGTCGGAGCTGGTGAAAAACCTTGGCTTGGCCGGGTGGTTCGCCCTGGATGTGGAGACGGACAGCCGTGACGCAGTTATCGCAAACCTGGTGGGCATATCATTTTCCTGGGAGCAGGGACAGGCTGCCTATATTCCCCTGGCCCACAGCTATCTGGGAGTCCCTGACCAATTGGACACAGACAGGGTCAAGGAGGCCCTGTCAACCGTCCTTGCAGATCCTGAAAAGGGGAAGATAGGGCAGAACATAAAGTACGACCTCCAGGTTCTTTCCCGTGCCGGCTGGCCTCTTGAGGGAATAGAGTTCGATACTATGGTGGCATCCTATCTTGTCAATCCCTCACGAAGGTCCCACAGTCTGGCGGAGATCGCCGCCGAGTATTTCAATCACACGATGATAAGCTTTAAAGATGTTGCGGGGAGCGGAAAAAAGCAGGTTCCCTTCTATGAGGTATCTCTGGAAAATGCCTGTGGGTATTCCTGTGAAGATGCCGATGTAACCTACAGGGCTGCCGATCTGCTCGGTGACGAAGTAAAGAACCTTGGATTATCAGCTCTTTTCCGGGACGTTGAGATGCCACTCGTTCAGGTACTCGCCCAGATGGAGCTTGCCGGGATCCTTCTGGACACTGGACACCTGGACGGCCTTTCCGGAGAAGTTAAAGAGAAGTTGTCTGCCCTGGAGGGGAAAATACACCAGGAGGCGGGCAGGGACTTCAATATCAATTCGCCGCGCCAGCTGGGACAGGTCCTCTTCGAAGATCTTGAACTTCCTGTTATCAAGAAAACAAAGACAGGATATTCAACGAGCGGTGACGTCCTGATCGAGCTTTCAGAGAGACATCACCTTCCTGCCATGGTGCTTGACTACAGGAGCCTGGCCAAGCTCAAATCCACGTATATTGATTCTCTTCCGGGTCTTGTGAATCCCGAGACAGGAAGGATCCATACGTCATTTAACCAGACTGCTACAGCAACCGGACGGCTGTCGAGTTCAAATCCCAACCTTCAGAATATCCCGGTTCGCACAGAGCTGGGACGAAGGATCAGGGAAGCGTTCATAGCACCGGATGGCAGTGTTCTTCTCTGTGCCGACTATTCCCAGATCGAACTGCGGGTTCTTGCCCATCTTTCCGGAGATGAGAGGCTCAATGCCATCTTCAGAGAGGAAGGGGATATTCATGAGCAGACCGCCCGGGAGATCCTGGGCGCGGCAGTAGATGTGGATTCGGAGCTCAGAAGGCGGGCAAAGGTGGTTAATTTCGGGATTATCTACGGCATGAGTGCCTTCGGGCTGGGAAAGGAGCTTGGAATCCACCCCAAGGCAGCAGCTGATATCATCAGCAATTACTTCGAAACCTACAGCGGAGTGAAAGAGTACATTGATAGAACCCTCACTGAGGCCGCGGAAACGGGATATGTTACGACGCTGTCAATGAGAAGGCGTTACCTGCCTGAACTGGGATCATCAAACCCCAATATAAGGCAGCTTGCCGAAAGGATGGCTGTCAATACTCCCATCCAGGGAACAGCGGCGGACCTTATCAAGATAGCTATGCTGCATATTCAGGACCAGCTGAAAAAGGAAGTTCCTGAAGCCAGGATGCTTCTGCAGGTCCACGACGAACTTGTCTTCGAGGTACCCGAAGATAAAATGGAACAGACCGCGGGGATAGTTGGTCCGGCCATGGAAAATGTTGTGGAACTTGCCGTGCCTCTTGTCGTGGATATCGGAATTGGGAAGAATTGGACCGAAGCCCATTGAAAGCCGGGGTGGTCCAACGACCAATGACCAACGACCAACGTGAAATTGAATATGAAACCTTGGACCTTGGACCTTGGACATTGAACGCGACACGTGTAATCGCAAATTGACCGCACTAAACCGCTTATGGTAGATAATGATATGCCTCTCCGGGAGATCCGGTCCTGTTTCGTTACCGGCGGGACGGGCTTTATCGGAAGTCATCTGGTTGAGTTTCTGCTCAGCAGGGATACTCAGGTCAGATGTCTTGTCCGCGATACAGGCCGGTCTGGGTGGCTCAAGGGCCTTCCCGTCGATCTGGTAAAGGGCGATCTCGGATCAAGGAATGCTCTTGAAGAAGGTGCTGCCGGTGTAGATGCCGTATTCCATCTCGCAGGTGCGGTTGCGGCCGTAAACCGGGATGAGTACTTTAACGTCAACGCCAAGGGCTGTAGAAACCTGGCTGAGGCTACGCTCAGGGCGAACCGGAGCGTAAAGACATTTATTTATGTTTCCAGTATTGCCGCAGCCGGACCCAGCAGGCCGGGATCAGCAGTGAGTGAGGATGGGGAGCCGCATCCAGTAAGCCACTACGGAAGGA
>QIFJ01000180.1 GCA_003229755.1 Pseudomonadota bacterium | reverse complement strand
ATGCCATCCAGTAATTTTCTAACCCCGATATTCTGTGTTGCCGACCCGCAGAATACGGGAAGTATGTCTCCCGCAATGACGCCCGTTCTCAAGCCTCTCAGTATTTCATCATCCGTTAAGTCGCCCTCTTCCAGGTACTTTTCAACAAGCTCGTCCTCACCCTCGGCAGCTGCTTCGACCAGTTTTTCCCTGTATTCATCAGCCTGTCCCTGCAGTTGGTCAGGAATATCCTTTTCAATAAATTTTCCGCTGGTGTCCTTACTGTAAATACAGGCTTTCATCGTCAGAAGGTCCACAACACCTTCAAAGGATCCTTCCTTGCCGATGGGCAGCTGCAGGGGAATTGGATTTGCTCCCAGTATGGATCTCATTTCGCCGACAGCCTTGTCAAAATCAGCCCTCTCACGGTCCATCTTGTTGACGAAGGCGATCATACCTGCATTGTTCTCCCTGGCGAAATTGAAGAGACGTTCTGTCTGCGCCCTCACGCCCGAGACTGCTCCTACAACCAGCAGAGCCCCCTCGCAGACCCTGAGAGCATAGAGGGCATCAGCCACAAAATCCTGGTACCCGGGAGTGTCAACAATATTTATCTGGTTTTCCATCCACTCAAAGGAGGCAGTCGCCAAGCTGGTGCTTATCTGCCTGGAGACCTCCTCAGGAAGAAAGTCCATGACCGTATTGCCGTCACCGATCGTCCCTATGCGATTTATCACTCCGGCATCAAACATTATCGATTCGGCAAGTGATGTCTTGCCTGCGCTGCCGTGGCCTATTATGGTGATGTTCCTGATGTTTTCAGCCTCATATTCTTTCATACACAAGATCCTCCATTTTCGATTGGTAACTTAATAGCGTATCATTTAGTGAAAAAGTGCGTCAAGGCAATCGTGTTTGAAATAGTTGAAAGTTGAAAGTTGAAAGTTGAAAGTTAACACAAATAGGTTCATCTCCCAAATAGTTGGTGAGCTTTCGAAGTAAGTATTCACAGGGTCGATGTTCCGGTAAAAAGCCCTGAAGCGAAGCTAAAAGGGGGTTGCGAAGGCGAAGGGGCTTTTGCCGGAACCCGTCTATTATAGTTGACAACCAACTAATTTGGAGATGATCCGCATAATAGTAATGATCGAGATACGCTGGATAATCACCAGATAATATGAACTTCATTTATTTCTCCCATACAGGATGTACAGCCCTTCAAGGGTAAGGTCGGGAAGTACCTCGGAGATAGCCTCTGACTGCCCGGCCAGGAGACCGACCGAACCGCCTGTTGCCACGACATAAGGGTCATCCCCCATCTCGGCACTTATCCTCTCAACAAGAGAGTCTATCAGACCTGAATAGCCATAAATAATTCCTGACTGGATGCTGCTTATGGTATCTCTCCCTACTACTCTCTGTGGTATCTCAAGCTCTACCCGGGGGAGCTTTGACGCCTTTAGAAAAAGCGCATCAAGAGATATCTGGACCCCCGGGAATATGACTCCGCCTATATAATCCCCCGAGGACGAAACAACATCAAAGGTGATGGCAGTGCCGAAATCGATCACTATCAGCGCCCTCCGGTATCTTTCATAGGCTGCAACAGTATTGGCGATCCTGTCAGCCCCAACCTCCTTTGGATTATCATAAAGTATGGACATCCCTGTTTTTATTCCGGGCCCGATCATCAGGGGATCCATACCAAAGCTGGCCTTTGACATATCTATCAGGGGCTGTCTTGCCGGAGGGACTACACAGGATATGACTACCCCATTCAGGGAACCGGTATCGATCCCATCGCCCCGCAGCAGATCCTTGATCAGGTGACTGTATTCATCAGCGGTCCTGCTCCGGTCCGACCTGATCCGCCACCTGGATACAAGTTTCTCCCCTGAGAAGGCACCGAGGACGGTCTGGGTGTTTCCCACATCTATACACAGTAACATTTCAGCCATACGAACCACCTAACTTTGTTATTGTCGCAAAAAGTCCGTGAGCGGCTTTTTGCTCCGCGGGAAGGGAAAAACGTCGTTTCCCCTTTCCTCACGGGGTTGTTGTTATTTGTCGTGAAAAGCCCGTGAGCGACTTTTCACTCCACGGGAACGGAAAAGCGTCGTTTCCCCTTCCCTCACGAATCCATAACTTTATATTAAGATTATGGATTCGGGCGCCCATGCTCGGGCGCGATGATAATATACCATTCATTGATTCGGGCGCCCTCAATGGCCGCGTTGATGACTTTGTAAAAAATCATCAATATCCAGTTATTATATCCCCGGAGTGTACAACAATAACACCCTCTGAAGTTCTCAGAATAAGGGAGCCATCATCTGAAAGGGACTGAGGATAACCCGCCACCTCGCGGCTGCCCTTCCTGAAAAATACAAGTGTGTTCCAGTCGGCGTAACTGGACCATTTCTCACGAATATTTTCCCATGCCTCATCTCTGAAGGAACAATAATGGATCTTCAAGGACGAGTGAATCCTTTTTAACATGGAATCAATACTCCAATCCCCAATTATCTCTTCGAGGGCAGCAACCCTGTCCCTGAGGTCGGCCGGCAGTGAATTTTGACCAAAGGATATATTTATCCCTATCCCTGCCACTATGTAATGCACATCCTCACCCTGCGTCCTGGCTTCGAGGAGGACACCCGCAACCTTCCTCCTGTTCAGGAGGATATCGTTGGGCCATTTAAGGGAAAAATCACCCCCCTCCTGCATCAGGAACTCGGCCAGGGCATATGAGACGATCACAGGCATTCTCTGAAGTTCCATGGGAAGTATTGCCGGTTTGAGGAGCACCGACAGATAAAGGCTGCCAGGAGGAGAATACCAGCTTCTCCCTTCTCGTCCCCTGCCTCCAGTCTGCTGCTCTGCCACAACGGCGGTCCACTCCGGTGCACCCTTCTCTGCCATTCCTTTTAGCACATCGTTGGTAGATGTTACTGATTTGTATCGGTGTATTATCATGTTTATTAAGTTGAAAGTTGAAAGTTGAAAGTTGAAAGTTAAAAGTTGAAAGTTGTCAGGTATAGCTTTCAACCTTCAACCTTCAACTTTCAACTACTCTTTATCGATAACCACATCCATGGAGATATCGATTGCTTTAACAGAGTGCGTGATAGCACCGACCGAAATATAATCCACATTTCCGGAACGGATGTAATCGGCCAGGTTACCCTCCTCAATGCCGCCCGAAACCTCTATCTTCGCCTTGCCTCTGGCCATTGTCGCTGCCTTATCCACACTCCCGGGGGAAAAATTGTCCAGCATAACCAGATCCGCTCCAGCTTCCACAGCCTCTTTAAGATCTTCTATATTCGCTACCTCAACTTCGATCATCATGTCCCGGACCGCGCCTTTTCTTACCATCCTCACAGCCTCCGAGATGCTCCCCACAGAAGCGATATGGTTATCTTTTATGAGTATCCCGTCGTAAAGACCCATACGGTGATTCCGGCACCCTCCGGTTCTAACCGCCATCTTGTCAAGCCATCGCCATCCGGGAACCGTCTTCCTGCTATCCAGGATAGTGGCCCTGCCCGCGGCAATATCGGCAAAGCGCCTGGCCCCCGTGGCGATACCACAGAGGCGCTGAAGAAAGTTCAGGGCCGTACGCTCCCCTGTCAGGATCGAGGCCAGAGATCCTGTAAGTTTCGCGATCACCGTTCCCTTCGCCACCAGGTCTCCCTCCTGTACCGCTGCCATGAACCTTACTCCCGGATCCAGGTTCATGTAAACGAGTGAAGCCACCTCGAGTCCGCAGACCACACAGGCCTCCTCGATTACAACCTGGGCTCTCCCGACTTTATCCTTACCAACGAGACTTTCAGTGGTAATATCCCCCGGGCCGATGTCTTCAGCCAGTGCGGCCATTACAAGTGTACGGACCGTATCGGGGTAATCAGGCACCAAGGCGCTCCAGGCTGACCCTGAGCTTATCCCGGGCTGTTCTCAGCTCCTCAGCAATACCTCTGTTCTTCTGTACTACCTGGGAGGGCGCCTTTTCGAGGAACTGGGCGTTTGATAATTTACTCTGCACCTTCTCAAGTTCCGAGGTAATCTTCTGAAGCTCTCTTCCTATCCTGTCCCTCTCAGCCTCAACATCGACTGAACCCGGGAATGGTATGAATATCTCCTGACCCCTGACCACCGTAGTTGAAGCGTCTTCGGGTATTTCAGTAGTGTCAGAAACCTCCAGGGCGTCGAGCCTCGCAAGCCTGAGGATGTCATCCATATTATCCTCCAGTATTGACCTCACTTTTTTATCGCTTCCGACTACAGTCGCTGTAACGGTAACTGATGGTACGATGCCCATTTCCGACCTCAGGTTTCTTATCCCGGTTATGAAATCCTGCAGTATTTGAACCGCCTCTTCCGATGCCTCATCGCGAATACTTTTGTCTGATTCCGGATAAGAGGCTATCATGATACTTTCACCCTCCACCGGCAGATTCTGCCATATGTCTTCTGTAAGGAAGGGCATTACGGGGTGCAGCATCCGCAGGGAGATCTCCAGGACACTGGCAGCCGTTATCGCTGTCTCTGTTCTGGACTCATCCCCCCGTGATCCGTAAAGGGACGGCTTTGCCAGTTCAAGATACCAGTCACAGAACTCGTGCCAGAAGAACTGGTAAAGAGTTTCGGCCATATCATTGAACCTGTAGTCTTCCAGGGCTTGTGTCGACAGTTCAACTACTGAATCCAGCCTGCTTCTTATCCACCGGTTGTGCAGTTCGGCCGGGTCAATCCCGGACTCTATCTGTTCAGTGGTGATTTCGTCGGTGTACTGAAGAACCAGTTTAGCCGCGTTCCATATCTTGTTGACGAAGTGCCTGTAACCCTCGATCCTGTCCTCGTCAAGACGTATATCTCTGCCCATAGCCGCAAAGGCGGCCAGCGTGAACCGGAAGGCGTCTGCCCCGAATTTTTCGATAATAACCAGCGGATCGATGATATTTCCCAGGGATTTGCTCATTTTCCGGCCTTCAGCGTCCCTCACAAGGGCATGGATGTAGACGTGCCTGAAGGGTACATCTCCCATAAACTTGATGCCCATCATGATCATTCGAGCCACCCAGAAGAAGAGGATATCGAAACCCGTTACCAGACAACTGGTGGGATAGAATTTCTCCAGCGTCTTGCTCTCACCCGGCCAGCCCATTGTGGAAAATGGCCACAGTGCCGAGGAAAACCAGGTATCGAGCACATCATCCTCCTGCACCAGCTCCTTCGAATCACAGCCGGGACATGCCTGAGGTTCATCAACCTGAACCACTACTTCATTACAGCTCTGGCAGGTCCATACCGGGATACGGTGCCCCCACCATATCTGCCTTGAGATGCACCAGTCCCTTATGTTATTCATCCACTCGAAGTATGTCTTCTCCCAACTCCGTGGTACTATGTTTATTCGACCATCCCGCACAGCTTCGATAGCTGGTTCGGCAAGTTCCTTCATCCTGACAAACCACTGTCTTGAAATGAGCGGTTCGATAACTGTACTGCACCTGTAGCATCGTCCCACCGAATGCTGATAATCTTCCAGGCTTGCGAGGAAGCCGCCTTCTTTCAGATCCTCCACTACCCTTTCCCTGCACTCAAATCTGTCTGTCCCCTCGTATCTTTCGCCTGCTCTTCGGAGGTCATCGTACCCTCCAGGGAGATAACAGTGATTTTAGGCAAGTTGTGTCGTTCACCGATCTCAAAGTCGTTGGGATCGTGGGCTGGTGTAACTTTAACTGCACCGGTACCGAACTCCATGCTGACAAAAGAGTCGGATATCATATGTATATTTCTGTCTGTAAGCGGCAGCTGGAAAGATTTTCCAACAAGGTCCGTGTAACGTTCATCATCCGGGTGAACAGCTACAGCGGTCCGGTCTTGTTGTGGCAACCGTAACACTGACTTTTCCATCCACCGAAGGATAACTGATATGGTAAAGACTGCTCTGTGTACTTTGGTGCTCGACCTCCAGATCCGAAATGGCTGTATGGCACCGCGGACACCAGTTGACAATATAATCCCCCTGGTAGATGAAACCTTCGTGATAGAGGCGCACGAAAACCTCCCTCACAGCCCGGGAAAGTCCCTCGTCCATGGTGAAACGTTCTCTTTCCCAGTCACATGTGGC
>QIFJ01000304.1 GCA_003229755.1 Pseudomonadota bacterium | reverse complement strand
GGGTTGGCAACGGCAAGAGCAAGCTCTTCTTCCTGCCTGAATCACATACGGATTTCATCCTTGCGGTAGTCGGTGAGGAACTGGGTTTCATAGGTGTGGCGATCATACTTTCACTGTTTGCTGTCTTTCTGGTACAGGGGATGAAGGCTGCCGGCAAAGCTCCTGATCCCTTCGGAGCTTTCCTCGCGGCGGGGCTCACCATAATGATAGGCCTTCAGGCCCTGATCAACGGTATGGTGGCGCTTGGGCTCCTTCCAACAAAAGGGCTGCCGCTGCCCTTTGTCAGCTACGGAGGCTCATCGTTGATCGCCAGCATGGCCGCGGCGGGAATAGTGCTAAACATCTCCTGGGCGGGGAGGAGCGAGTGAAGGTCGTGATAGCTGGTGGCGGAACAGGAGGCCATCTCTTTCCGGGAGTGGCCCTGGCCGACGCTTTTCTTAGAGAGGACGCGAGTTCCATAATTGTTTTCATGGGGGCCGACAGAGGACTTGAGGTGAAGGTAATCCCCTCTCTGGGTTTCGAGCTTATCACCTTTCCTGTGGGAGGTGTGGTGGGAGCCGGCCTGCTGGGCGGTATATTCCGAAGCCTGTCTCTTGCCGCAGGTGTAATAAAGGCTACGGGGGCCCTGCGCCGTATCTCCCCTGACCTTGTGGTGGGAACAGGCGGTTATGGATCAGTACCCGGAGTTCTTGCCGCTGCCTTGCTGAGGATACAGCGGAGCATCATGGAGCAGAATGTAACACCCGGAAGGGCAAACAGGTTCCTGGCAAGGCTTGTACCCAGAATATATCTGGGTCTTCCAACGGCCGAGGGCGTTTTCCCCTCTGGAAAGGCTGTTTTGACAGGTAATCCCATCAGGAAAAACGCGTTGATCGGAACCGTAAGTACCCGTGGTGACACTGGTAACAGAAAAACGCTCCTTGTTCTGGGCGGCAGCCAGGGAGCGGTACAGCTGAATGATATCTCCATGAAGATAGTGCCCGAACTGCTCGTGAAGTTCCCGGAATTGAGAGTGATACATCAGACCGGCACGGCACACAGCGAAAAAATAACGGCGCACTACAGGGCAGAAGGGGTACAAGTCGAAGTTGTCCCCTTCATGGAACGTATAGGGGAGTATTATCAGGCGGCGGACCTCTGCCTCTCCCGGGCAGGTGCCATGGCTGTGTCGGAACTTGCCGCTGCAGGCCTGCCTTCCGTCTTAGTTCCTTATCCTCATGCAGCCGGGGGCCACCAGAAAGATAATGCCATGTGGCTGGTTAACAGAGGTGGCGCCGTGCTTGTCGAGCCTGACGAACTTGTGCCGGAGATCCTCATCGGTAAACTCGAGAACCTCATAAGGTCTCCGATGGTGCTGTCGCGGATGGCTGAAAATGCTCGTAAAGCAGGTACACGTGATGCTGCCGGATTGATAGTGAGTGAGGAAATGAAACGAATGTCAGGAGGAACGGCTCCGTGATCAAATTAAGGAAAACGGGGCACCTTCATTTTGTCGGTATCGGCGGCATAGGGATGTCCGGAATAGCCGAAGTGCTCCTTAATCTGGGGTACAGGGTAAGTGGATCAGATCTGGTAAAGAGCGATACAACCGACCGGCTTGCAGAACTCGGAGGCGAGATCTACAAGGGGCACGATCCCGGCAATATCGAGGGAGCCGATGTGGTCATTATTTCGTCAGCCGTACGTCCCGATAATCAGGAGATAGTTGCCGCGAGGCTAGGCGGGATACCGGTGGTGCCCCGGGCAACCATGTTGAACGAGCTGATGAGGATGAAATACGGCATAGCTGTGGCGGGATCTCACGGCAAGACAACCACCACGTCAATGGTCGCAACCATAATGGCCCAGGCCCAGCTGGATCCAACGATCATCATTGGGGGAAAACTCGACAGCCTTGGAACAAACGCCAGGCTCGGAGAGGGGGACTACCTTGTGGCGGAGGCCGACGAGAGCGACGGCTCCTTTCTCCACCTTTCTCCCACTATCGCGGTAGTGACGAATATTGACAATGAGCATATGGACTACTTCGGGACCCTGGAGGAGCTGAAAAAGGCATTCAAGCTGTTTCTGGACAAAGTCCCCTTCTACGGCAAAGCGGTACTGTGTCTGGATGACGAGGAGGTGGCGGGACTGCTGGCGGAGCTGGAAAGGCCTTACCTTACCTACGGCCTCACAACTCAGGCAACAATTATGGCAGATGATGTGACCTATTCGGGGTTTGCCAGTTCCTACAGGGTATATTCCCGGGGAAATGAGCTCGGAGAGGTAACGCTGAACGTGCCTGGTCAATACAATGTGTATAACTCACTGGCAGCCATCGCGGTGGGTCTTGAGCTGGATATTCCCTTCAAAGAGATTTCCAGGGCCCTTGCCGGGTTCGGGGGGTTACAGCGCCGTTTTCAGCTGATCGGCGAAACCGGAGGAATAAGCGTCTACGATGACTATGGGCACCACCCCACCGAGATCAGGGCAACTCTTGCTGCGGCCAGGGAGGGATGGAAAGGCAGGGTTATAGCGATATTCCAGCCCCACAGGTATTCCAGGACCCGTGATCTGCTTAACGACTTCGGAACGGCTTTTCATAATGCCGACGAGGTTCTCGTGAGTGACATATATGGGGCCGGTGAAGATGTCATCGAGGGCCTCACCGGCCGGGATGTAGCTGAGACCATAGTTAGATATGGTCACCACAGCACCAGATTTGTGGGAAGCAAGGAAGAGGCAGTTGATGCCGCTCTTGCGCTGCTCACTCCCGGTGACTTCGTTATCACCCTGGGAGCGGGGGATATCTGGCAGGCGGCGCAGGCCCTGACGAAAAAACTGGGAGAAGGAAATTGAAGGAAATAAGAAAGATCCTTGCTGACAGGGGTTTTTCCGGAAAAGTAGCTGAACACGAGCCAATGGCCAGGCACTGTTCTCTCAAAGTGGGAGGACCGGCAGGCCTTTTTGCCGTCCCCCGGGATACCGGAGAGCTGAACCTTCTCGTTGATGTACTGGAATCAGCGGGAGTTTCCTGGTGCGTGCTCGGCAGAGGCACTAATGTCCTGTTTGCCAACGGAGGCTTTGCCGGGTGTGTCATCAGGCTGGGTGAGGGTTTTGAGGATATTGATGTGGATGATCAAAGCATCCTGGAGGCAGGAGCCGCGTCAACCACATCCGCGGTGCTTGCGAAATGCGTCAGGACGGGCCTGTCCGGACTGGAGTTCATTGCCGGTATCCCGGGAACCATAGGGGGGGCGGTAAGGATGAACGCCGGAACAGGGAAGGAAGATATCGCTGGCGTAATAGTTGAACTGATGGTTCTCGCTGACGGAAGAGCGTTATGGATAGGCAGAGATGAAATGGAATTCTTCTACAGGGATCTTACCCTTCGAACCGGGACGATCATCCTGGGCGCGAGATTCAGGATGGATGAAGATACGCCGGAAGTAATAAGGACTCGTGTTAATGAACAAAGAAAAATACGGGGCCGGACCCAGCCAATGGGCGAATCCAGCGCGGGCTGCTGGTTCAGGAATCCGGAAGGAGACAGTGCCGGAAGGCTTATTGACAGGGCAGGCCTTAAAGGAATGATGGTTGGAGGAGCAATGGTTTCACAAGTGCATGCTAATTTCCTGATCAACACGGGCGGGGCGAAAGCTCGGGATTTCCTGCGACTCGCCAGCGATGTCAGGGAGGCGGTGAACGAGGCTTTTGGAGTAATACTGGAGGAAGAGGTCCATGTATTCGAAGAGTAGGGTAGGTGTTCTTCTGGGAGGAACATCTGCGGAAAGGGAAGTCTCGCTGACTACGGGCAACGCTATCCTTGAGGCCCTTTTGTCAAAAGGAGTGGACGCAGTTGCCATCGACACAGCCGGGGACTGGCGGGCCGCCATTCTTAAAGAGAAGGTCCAGGTCGCTTTCATTGCGCTCCATGGGCGTGGCGGAGAGGACGGGACCATCCAGGGAGCCCTGGAGATGATGGAGATCCCCTATACCGGATCCGGTGTAATGGCCTCGGCGATCGCCATGGACAAGATACAGACGAAAAGAATACTGATGGCATGCGGACTGGATACACCCCCTTTCGTTGCACTGGGTCCCGGTCAGTATGACGAGGACATTCCCTTTGCGCTCCCGGTTGTCGTAAAACCCAGCAGGGAAGGCTCCACCATAGGTATCACGGTAGTACGGGATCAGTCAGAACTGGCTGGCGCTATTGAGACTGCCGTAAGGCGGGATCCATACATCCTGGTTGAAACTTTCGTTGATGGAGATGATTACACTGTTGGCGTTCTGAACAACGAACCGCTGGCGGTTATACAGATCGTCACAAAAACAGGCTTTTACGACTACCACACAAAGTACGTTACCGGGGCAGAGGATTACCGTGTGCCCGCCCCGATCAGCGATGAGGCAACCGGGAGGTTGAGAACCGGAGCGCTCGATGCATACCTTGCTGTAAGGTGCGCAGGCGCGGCCAGAGTGGACTTCAGGGGAGATGGAGAGGGATTCTCGGTGATCGAGATAAACACAATACCAGGCATGACAGCCACCAGTCTGCTGCCGATGTCGGCGAATGCGATGGGGTTTGATTTCTCGTCGCTGGCCATGGAGATGCTCAAGAGCGCAGGAGAGGGAAGTCGTTGAAAGGTAGAAGAAAAAGTAAACTGACCGGAAAGCGCGCAACTACCTGGAAAGGTGTTCAGGAAAAGAGGAGCAGGAAGAAAACCTCCCGTTCCGGAACTGTTCGCCTGTGGTGGGTCGCCAGAGGGTTATTGGCGGGGGCGGGAGTAGTGGTTGCCGTCCTGGCCCTGGCATATGGGGCGGATAAGGTAATAAAACTGCCCTCACTTTCGGTAAAGAAGGTGAAGATAACAGGGTACCGCAAGGTCCTGCCCGAGCAGATAGCCAGGATCAGCGGTGTCAGGACCGGGGAACCTCTCTTGAAGGTAGATCTGGATAGAGTTCGAAAAAAAGTGGCCAGCCATCCGAAAATCTCTGATGCCGTTGTCGGAAGAGAGTTACCGGATACCATACTGATAACTGTCAACGAGAGAAAACCCGAGGCGGTCATCATGGACAGAAGCTTTTTCACCGTGGATAGTGAAGGCGTAGTGCTGGACAAAAACAAGCGCTATCCGGGCACTTTTCCTATCATTACGGGAGTCAGGGGATCCTGGGATTTCGGCGAAAGGATAGATGATGCGCTTCCCGGTCTGCTCGTTCTCAGGGCACTTGCCGAAAGCTCTATCCAGGAGGTACAGAAAATATCCGAGGTGAGGCTCAAGGGGGACGGCAGGGTTATCGTGTCTCTGATGGGGAGGGGGACAGTACTTATTATGACTCCCGGTGGACTGGAAAACGAGATCGAGCGTCTGGTGATGATGGTTGAGTCGGACAACTTCGATTCAAGCGCTGCTGGATATGATCTCCGGTTCAGTGGAAGGGTAGTTAAGCTGCCGGGAAGAGATGAGACCGCCCGGAAATTGAATAATTCACCGGGTGCAGGAGGGTCTGCAAATGGCCAAGGTTAAAGAGCGTATTGTCGTAGGACTGGATATCGGTACAACCAAGATCTGCGCCATTGTTGCCGCGGTAGATGACGGCGAACAGGTAGACATCATCGGTGTTGGCACGACCCCTTCCAAAGGGTTGCGCAAGGGTGTGGTGATCAACATAGACACGACCGTGGATTCCATAAAAAAAGCAGTGGAAGAAGCGGAACTGATGGCGG
>QIFJ01000194.1 GCA_003229755.1 Pseudomonadota bacterium | reverse complement strand
TCTCCCTTGTTTACAACAACAAGATGCTCTATGACGTCCTTGCCAATCACGTGACCCGCTTCGATAACCCGCATGAGGTGACGGCCAAGCAAGCGGGGGCAATTGTCAGCGTTGACGGCGTGAGCAATCCAGGTGGGGATATAGGTCTCAAAAAGAAGAACGCGATCGTTATTGAAGCAGACGACGCAAATAATACCATCACGATTGGGGAAACTCACTCGGCAAAGAAGGATAACCCGCATGACGTGACGGCCAAGCAAGCAGGTGCAATTGTCAGTGTCGATGGGGGATATAAATCTAGTCGAAGGGAAGAACATAAAGATATTCCCTAAAGATGACAAAAACGAAATTGAGATCAGCGCCCCGATTTCCATTAAAGAGGTTGAACCTGATACAGAAGGGAACATCGATCTCGTAGCTGGCAAAAACATTGAGATAACACCCAATAAAGGCGGTCATGCCATAGCGATTAGCTGCAAGTCCAGGGATGCCGCCCCTGTGCATACGGGGTACTGTGTCTTCAAAGATGTGGGACCCGGTGAAATAAGAATTTCTAAGCCGATATCCCATGGTTTAGAACTTGGAGATGTGGGCATGGTACTGGCGGACGAGTTAGAAAATCAGATACTTATCGGGGACCGGGAGCATTTTGCAGATGTGGAAGATTTCAGTGTGTCTCCCGCTCTCGCAGCGAAAGTTGAACCCGGAAATAAGACACTCATGATATTCCTAAAAAACTTAGATGAACGTGAAAGGACATTCGTGGTCAGGTGGTGGGCTATTCAGGCTGCTAAAGACCTTGGAAGATGCGAAGGGGAAAGTCTCCCTCCTGAAGAAATTGATACGGGGGTATTTGATAGATCCAGCTTCGATCAAGCGAAATTTGAAAAATCTCAACAGCCTCCCACTGATGAGTTTAATACCGCTAAATTCAGTCGTTCGGTTTTTAGTTAGAGAAACACTCGATCAAAGGAGATGAATAAAATGGAGTAATGGATTAGATGATGAGAAAACATGAACAAAAAAGTTGATTTTTTTTACAGATAAATATGGTAAGTATGGATTGGATTTAAATAATAATTAAAATTGTGAGGTGAAAAATATGGTAGATGAAAAAGATATGAAACACAAAACGTTTGTACCAGAAGAGAGACTAGAAGGATATCCAAAGGAGGAGGGAATGCTGATATATTCGAACGATTTTAATGAAGTCGCCGAGGAGTTGAGGAATATCGGAGTATGCATACATGAAGGTCTGTCAAATATTGATGTAAAGATGGCAACTTTTGAAGGGACACTCAAATCTCTTCAGGACCAGATCAACGAGCTGCATAGCGGCGAAAGTGAGCACAAAATTTCCTTATCGGCAAACCCGACATCCATTTTGGGAAATGGCAAGTCCGTATCAAAGATTACTGCCATGGTGACAGACAAGAGTGGCAGGGCAGTAACCGGAGTCGAGGTCAACTTTGTAACCAATATAGGGGTGATAAATCCTAGAAAAGTGGTAACGAATAGACTGGGTCAGGCAGTAGCACAATTACGGAGTAGTACAACCTACCCTCCTTCTGAGCTGATAGTAAATCCTGAACTTCTCAAAGTAGCTTCCTCAAATCGTTTGACTCTTGCAAAGAAGAGGAATTTTGTTCCACGTATTGAGAGAGTTGATATAGGTAAGATAAGTGTCGATCTGCTACCACCCGTGATCGGACAAACCAATACGAGGGCCACGGTGACTGCTGCGTGTGACAGGGCGGTAGCTTCAACAGTGGTGGCATTCGAAACAAAGCAGAAAACCCCTGTTAAGAGGCCACCGGCCAAGGGGCTGCCGATCAGACCAAAGACTCCAGTCAGGGGAAAAATAAAACCTTCGGTCACACCTCTTCGAAGCCGGAAGATCGTATCTAATAAAAGAAAGTGAGGAGCAAAAGGAAGGTTTGTCTGCAACACCTTTATACCGGCATAACACTGCTTGCAAACATGTCCAGACAAACCTTTCGAGTTACCTCTTTTCTGGGCGGGGAGAAGGTAGTAGCCACCATAGACAAACTCAAGAGTGAAAACAAGGTCTACGAGGATCCCAAAGGCGCCATTAATCCCCTCCCCCGATCCCAAGAAGACCGTGATAGTTGTTGACACCAGCAGTCCTGGCTACACAAAGGTTGCCAAGTCATTGAGTGATGGCATAAAAAAGGCCACTGGCAAAACAGTCAGCATAAAGGACGCGGCAAAGGTGACTCCAACGGAGTTACAGGTAAGGCCGCCTGGAGATTTAAAAGATGAAAGACCTGACTCAAAAAGCGGATAACAAAAAGCAGAATAAAACAAATACCGATCCGGTAAGGTCCAGGTCCAGCCCTGCTTTTGCATATGGACCCTATTTGGCAGGGGCCTCGACGGACAGGCTTATTTCCATAGTCAGGGACGAGAGACATTCACCTACTATGTATGCAGGTCTGAGACAGCAGGCAGTGATGAGTCTCCAGAGAACCATCGGCAACCAGGCGGTTCAGAGGCTGATCAAGTCAGGGGCATTGCAGGCAAAGCTTAAAATCGGCCGGCCGGGGGACCGATACGAGCAGGAAGCTGACCGGGTGGCGGGGCAGGTGATGGCCATGCCCGATCCGAAGCTTCAGCGCCAGCCCGAGAGCGAAGAAAAGGAAGAAACACTCCAGACCAAGTCGCTGGCCGATCAGATTACGCCGCTAGTGCAAAGGCAGGAGGCGCCTCCCGAAGAAGAGGAGGAGACAGTTCAGGCGAAGGTCATGCCGGGCCAAACGCAGGATATCCAGCGCCAAGGTGGGACGAATTGTTCGGAATGCGAGGAAGAGACGGCGCAACGGCAACCTATGGAGGAAGACAAAGAGGAAGGCCTCCTCCAAGCCAAGGTTACCCTGGGACATACCCCTCAGGTGACCTCCAATGTTGCCACCAACATCCAGAACCTAACGGGAGGCGGTCAGTCCTTACCCGAAGCTACTCGATCCTTTTTTGAGCCCCGCTTCGGCCATGACTTCAGTCAGGTGCGCATCCACACCGACGCGCGGGCAGCTAGCGTAGCTCGGTCAATTAATGCGCGAGCTTTTACCCTCGGGCGCGATGTGGTGTTTGGTGCGGGAGAGTATTCTTCAGGTAACTCGTCAGGTAGGAAATTGCTTTCGCATGAGTTGACACATGTGGTACAGCAAAGAAGGATGAGATCATTCAATTCGATGCCCATCAGTGGTTTTAATCAACCACAGGAGAACTCTGAACGTATTAACCTGATAAGTCCTCATCGAGTAAATCGTGAATGTTCTGTGGCCGGAAGATCTGGCCGAAATGATATTAAAACTGCGGGATTAGCTCCTCAAGGGCTGATCCAGTTAAGTCCATTGTCAGATGAATTGGCGGCGTTGTGGCAGGCTGGCAACAAGGGGGGATTCTTTGAAAGACTCCGTAATATGAGTGGAGCCGACCCGGATGCAATTGAATTTATCACCAATAATCTCAGTGGTGATGACCTATGGTTAGCAAGCAATCTGTATCACCATGGTCGTGAGGCAAACTGGCCTATCCACTTGCGCGTAGAAAGGGAAATGAAAGGCTGGGGTGACAGCGGTGGTAAAGGGGTGGTATTCGATATTCTGCGTGCAGCAGGTGGCTCAGAGGCAGGCAATGCAGCCCTGACGGCTTCGCTCAATCGTGTCTTTACCGCCGGTAGTGACGATATCTGGTTGGCGCAGAATCTACAGGCTTATGGTGTAGAGCCGAATTGGCCCATCCCTGTGTTGATTCCTCCCGCTTCGATAACGGGTGAACAAGTTGTCTTTACAGGTAGTCATGCCCTGACTGCCTATGGTGGCGATCCGAGAATTCAACCGCTATGGACACGGGGTTCGACCAATCATGCTACCGCCTACACGAAAAGTAGCACCCCTGCCCTAGATGCCAGATTTGTGGTGGGAAACAATCTATCCAGGGCCAATATACCTGCCGTTAGCGTGCGTGTTAAGGAAGGGGCTACCGTGCTTGGTACGTCGGTTGCCTTTCCGCCTGGCGCTACCAGTATCGATGTGGCGGGTCTGGTTTTAACCGGACTGAGTGGTTCTTCAGATGTGCGCAGCAGTAATTATAGCCTAGTGTGGGAGGCATCTGTAGACGGTGGCACAACTTGGGGGCCCGTTACAAGCACTGGTATGCATCCTGTTTTCTGGCTGCACGCCGCTCCCCTGGCTGCACCGCTCCATAATTTCGCCGTTGCTAAGGCTACAGGGTATGTGGCTGGTGCGGGTACTGTGGCAGCATCGATACGCACTGGTTTGCGCGGTGAGCTTAATTATAGCCCAAGTGATCCGATTAACCCCGATCCGCTATCAGTCTATGCCGATGGCATTGGAATATGTACCGACTTTGCAAATCTGCTGACATTGCTTGCCCGTTCTGTTGGTTTAGCAGCAAACTCAGTGATGTTTTGGGGCGGGTTTCAATCACTGGGAAAGAATATTTGGGTGACCTTAGGGGGAGCGTATGGTAACATTAATCTCGTCAATGTAAGAAGCACCAATCCCGCCTATAACGTGCCCACTGCCCCGATCTCGCCACTTGGCTGGGCCTTTAATTACCATGCCATATCCCGGATCGGAGGGGTGTTGCAGGATGCGGCCCTCGACATTCAGGGTATTAATGCCCAGGCAGCACATGATGGTAAAGTGGTACGGCTACTGGAACCTGCCGCTGCTGTTATGCCACCGGGCAGTGTGGGGACGGCGTATAGTGAGCCTATCAGACGCAGAGATCACACCGTTGGAATAGCCATTAGAGACTACGGTACGCGGATCACAGGCGCCACTTTCGGTGATGTTTATCCGCTGGTATTTCCTGCCGCTGCCGCATCGCCTTATGACGTACCTGTTACCTGGAGTGTCACGATGGGGGCACTACCTGTGGGTCTTGCTTTGAATGCTGCAACCGGGCGCATCCATGGTACTCCGACTGCGGCTGGAACATCCGCCATAACCATTCAGGATCGAGCACCAGGAGGAACAACTCATACGTTCCCATTATCGATAACAATCGATCCATGAACATGAATTGGTCAATCATGAATGTGATGATGCTGGATTTATTTCGGCAGGATCAAGGGGCGCACGAAAGGGAACGGAGGGATGTGTGCCACGAACACAGAATAAAATCTGTGGAACTGTATTGGAATTCTGTAATTCTGGGGACACAATACTTAATTCACGATGTCGTATTCGACGTACTCCTCCCATATTTATGGGATAGCGGCAATTGCCGGGAAGGACTATAAGCGCCTTAATAGCTGGGATAAAACCGGGCAACGTAGAGGGGTTGATGAACATGTTTGCGATTAAATATAAGCATTCAGCACCTGCGACTCGCAGATCGCGGCCATCCCGATTCGGCTACGTCTGGCCTCGGGTGAAGGCGCAGCAGGCGGAGATTCGCCGTATCCTTCGCTCAACCGGCGCGCAGGCCAAGCTCACCATCGGCCAGCCCAATGATAAATACGAACTGGAAGCGGATCGTGTCGCTGACCAGGTCATGCTTATGCTGGAATCCGGAATCCAACGCCAGTCCCTAGAGGATGAGGAAGGCCTCATCCAAACCAAACCCAACGAATCCTTACTGCAGCGCCAGCCAAGCGAAGAGGAAGAAGAAACCATTCAGGCCAAGGAAATGCCGGGTCAATCGCTGGAAGTTAGTAATGACGTGGAAAGCACGATCAATAATCTACGTGGAGGAGGGCCGCCTTTATCAAATTCTGTCCGTGATTATATGTAACCGCGCTTTGGCCGTGATTTCAAGCCGGTGCGGGTTCATACTGACGCCAAAGCAGCCAGCACTGCAAAGGCTGTGAACGCTAGAGCCTTTACTTTAGGACAGGATGTTGTGTTTGGGCCGGGAGAGTATTCTTCAAGTATTTCTTCGGGGAGAAAGTTGCTGGCGCATGAGTTGACGCATGTTGTGCAGCAAAATGGTGGGTCGACTCTTTTATCTACGGGC
>QIFJ01000008.1 GCA_003229755.1 Pseudomonadota bacterium | reverse complement strand
ATAGGCAACTTCCTCCTTAAATAAGTTGCACCTATAATACCACATCGACTACTCTGAACTCAATAAAACCAGGGATTTGGGCAACAGACTGGTGAATTGTGACGTTTTTGTGACGGACTAACTGCTCTTACCCCAATATCCTTTCATGCTTTCCTCTGCGATCCCCTGCGATGGGGCTAATAGCCCCCCCTGCGGCCTTCTGCGTTAAGGCTTTAGCTCTTATCCAGCTTCAAGGGATCAAGGTTATCAAGAGAGACTCCCTAACCTCACTTACAAAGGGAAGGAGACCGGCACTTTCCAACTTCTCCAATGGCGCCAGGAAGGTAACCTGAACAACTCCCGGTAGACGGCCGATCTCAATAGCTCCTGTAATTGTGGCGCGGTTCTTCACTTCAGGAACGCTAATCCCTAATAGATCGGCCGCTCGCTGTAACCCGTTTTCCGTAGCTTTATTTAAGTCAGCCCCTGTTCCAACGACAGAGATAGGAGCGGATTCCTCCAGCTTGGAAAGGCCCCATTGTTTTGCCAGCTTTTGCGCTTTCGCTCTTTCCCCGGAGTTAAAAGGCCTGGCAAGATAAGGGAGATCTTCGATAAGGGGAAAAAGTACGGGCCCTTGAAGCTCTCTTTCTTTTACCACCTCGACCTGCACTGTTACGACCCCGGCAACATCCATGGCCGGCAATTTCTCCGTCTCCCTGCAGCGCGTGCATGTCACCCATGTATACACCTGCACCAGGCACTTTCACTGGAGCCACCAGTATCGCTCCGGGCCGGACCACGTCGATGTCCATGTGTCCGTCGGTGCGCAGTTCGAGCTGCTCATCGGTAATTGCGTAATCGTGAGGCGCACCAATGAGAAAAACCCCGAAATCGCCGGCGTTGTGAGAATCCGGCATTCTCACGGCCGGGGTTGTTCCGAGCTGGCCCATGAAGGGTCTCATCCGGGATATCACTCCGACGAGATCGTGAGGAGCAAAAAGCAGAGTCGAATGCTGTGCGCAGTTTTCAGAAAGCTGGGCATAATGCCTGGCATCGTGTGCAATTCGCTCCGCTGTTTCTTTATCCACAGTCACTCCGAGAGATCTCTCCTCGTTGAAAACGACAGTATAGCCATTCTCGAACTGAAAAGCCGTTATTGCGGTGCCGCAATCGGAACAGCGCACTGCATTCTGGCCGATTCCCTCTATCGTGGTTTCAGGATTTATGGTATCGCACCCGGGACATTTCTTGGCCACATATGGGTCACCCTGGAAATGTCCATCAACCATACGATCCTGCCCGGAGGCAGTGGCAACAGATGTGACTTTTATCTCCCGGATTCTGATGGCGAGAGCATCTCCCGGTTCTGCGTTTTCCACATAAACAGGCTGAGTTACCTCATGACCACCCTTGAGATGAGGGGTTATCATCGGCCCCCAACAACCAGGCATTGTATTCGCCTCAATGATACCACCATCTTTTACCGGACCGAGCATCGGCTCTTCTGCGTCCAGAATGCCGTTTGTGTAAGTTGAAACGATGACCTTTTCATTATTGTCAGTCATTTTTTCTACCCCCTATCTCTTTTTTCCGTAAAATTGAATGGAGACAAGCCTCAGTTTACCGTCATCATACTATAAAAAAATGCTCAGAACCTAGAGGTCAAACCTCACTTTCTTACTTTTTTTTCAGGTAACAATGTGGTTCTGATCTTGTACAGCTGTTATTTTACTCAGGTGAAAATCCCCATAGATGTGATTGATACGTCACGCTGGTTTTACGCTGAAATTATAACACAGGGAGGCTTGTCCTCCGTAGCCTCTTGTGCACCAAAGCCTTGGCGACGGTGCATGGCAAAGGAGGAAGGAAAAAGGCAGGAGGGGTTAGTTGCGTCCGCCCTGAGCCTGTCGAAGGGAAACCAGAAACTCTGTATAACGTGCTCTGGCCCCCTTTCTCCACATAAACGGGGCAACTCCCTTTCCTTTTTACAGCAATTATGGGACGTTACCGTTTTGGATGGTGGGATAAGAGAGACCTCTAAAGAGGCTGCTTGAAGGAATGAGAAAGGGATAATGAAATATTCATTAAAAGGGGCACTGTTATCCGGTGTAGTTTTTCCAGGCCTTGGTCAGATTATATTAAAACGTTACAAGCGTGGCCTTGTTTTGATGCTTACGGTATCCGCCAGCCTGATAGTGTTAGCAATAAGAGCGGCACAATATGCTTTTACCGTTCTTGATAAGATTGAGTTGGAGGGAGGCGTAATTGATCTGAAAACGATTACGGACGCAGCCGCCCAGGCATCTTCCACCCTCAACAACCTCGTATTCAATCTCGGGTTCTTGTTGATAGTTGTCTGCTGGATTTTTGGAACAGTAGACGCATACAGAATTGGAAGGAAAATGGATCTGGAAGACAGCGCACCGGAGTCGAGGCGTGGAGTATGACCCGTCTTTATTCGTCACCGCGCTATTAATAGACGGTCGTTAACCACCTGCTGCTCTTTCCGGAGCCGCTCAGGATCCCAACCCAGCTCACCGGCCATAAGATCGATGACTCGTCCGGAAGCTTCAGCGGCCGCGGCGGTGTCCAGCATTGCCAGTGAGGTGCGGTGCGCAAGCACATCCATGGCGTGCTCGGCGCACTCGTGCCGTACGGCGTACAATACCTCCGCCTCCAGGTAAGGGTAGTCCTTTGCCAGAAGAGCTTCGAAGCCGGAGGCCGCGATCCGGGCAACCTCGGCGGCCCGGTCCCCGTATGCGCGGTTAAGATGCCAGGCGACCTGTGTGTCGAGGCCGTATTTCTCGGCCAGCCCCGCGCCTCCCTGAGGATCGTAGTCCGCCCCCCCATTACGTAGATCCGGTCCGTCCAGGATCCACTACGGGCTTTTAGCGAGAACCGCCGCACAGCGTGATCCACCACTTCGAGGGCCATTTTTCTGTAAGTGGTCCACTTGCCTCCAGCGATTGTTATCAGACCGGAAGGACTCTGTTCAATAAGATGGTCTCTCGTCAGCTTTGCCGTGTCAGAAGCTTTAGGATCGAAGATCAGGGGCCGCAACCCTGACCAGGCCGCCTTGATGTCCGATTCGGATACCTTGAGATCGAAGTAACGGCCGATGTGGCGAAGCAGATAGGAGATTTCATCCTTCGACGGACGCGGGTGTTCCACGACCTCAGAAGGCTCGTCAGTGGTGCCCACCAGGGCGTGCCCTTCCCAGGGCAGGACGAACAGCACCCTCCCGTCCTCGGTTTTCGGTATGAGTAACCCGGTGTCAGGCGGTGCGAAACGCTTGTCGAGAAGGATGTGAATGCCTGCACTGGCCTTGAGTATGGGCTGTGAAGCCGGATCGTCAAGGAGGCGCACTCTGTCCGCGAAGGGACCAGTGGCGTTGATCACCGTCCGTGCCCGCACCTCCCAGGACTCACCGGACACCGAGTCGTTGACCAATACACCCGCCACTTTTCCCTCTTCCCTTATGAAATCGGTGACGCAGACATGGTTGGCAATGACCGCCCCGTGTTGCGCCGCGGTCAGGGCGATGCACACCGACATCCTGGCATCGTTGAACTGACCATCGTAGTAGAGCACGCCGGCTTTGAGACCCTTGGCGTGAAGCATGGGAAATCGCCCCAGGGCTTTTTTTCGGCCCAGGAGGCGGCTGTTTCCGATCCCCGCCGACCCGGCCAGGAGGTCGTAAAGTTTCAGGCCTGCCAGTATGTAAGGGACCTCCATCCACTTGTAGAGCGGTGTGACAAGGGGCAGGGGATGGCAGAGGTGGGGCGCCAGACGCAGCAGGATCCCCCGCTCCTTCAGGGCGTCCCTCACCAGGTGGTACTGTCCTTTGTCCAGGTGCTTGACTGCCATCTCGAGGTAGCGAACGCCGCCGTGGAGCAGTTTTGTGCTGCGGCTGCTGGTGCCCTCAGAAAAGTCGTTCTTTTCCACGAGGGCAACATTAAGCCCCCGGCTGGCCGCGTCCAGAGCGACACCGCAGCCCGTGGCGCCCCCCCCTATTACAAGCATGTCGAAGGATTCGTCTGTCTTAAGTCTTGGCAGAATATCTTTTCTTTTCATGCGTTTCCCTCAGTGGAAGACAACTGACTTTTCACTTGGCCCAGTTCAGTGACCGCTTAACGGCCTGCTTCCACCCACTGCAAAGGACATCGCGCTCCCCGGGAGGCATCGAGGGTTCCCACAGGCGGTCGAGGGCCCATTGGTCGGTAATGGCATCCTGGTCCAGCAACCCAGCACCGATTCCCGCCAGGTAAGCGGCGCCCAGGGCCGTAGTTTCGGTGACTCGGGGACGAAGGACCGGGGTGCCCAGAATATCCGCCTGTATCTGCAGCATGAGGTCGTTGGCTGCCGCTCCCCCATCGACCCGCAGTTCCTGCAGAGCGATGCCGCTAGCCTCCTGCATTACCTCAATGGCGTCACGGGTCTGGAAGGCCATGGCCTCAAGGACGGCCCGGGCCAGGTGTGCGCTGACGGTGCCCCGGGTGAGCCCCACGATGATGCCCCTTGCGTAGGGGTCCCAGTAGGGAGCTCCCAGGCCCACGAGAGCGGGTACGAAGTACACGCCCCCCGTGTCGGGCACGCTGGCGGCGAGCTGCTCTATCTCGCTGGCCTCCTTTATTAACCCCAGACCATCCCTCAGCCACTGCACAGCAGCCCCGGCAATAAAAATAGAACCCTCCAGGGCGTACTGAGGCTGCTGACCCTTTATCTGCCAGCCGATGGTGGTTAACACACCCTCCCCCAGGACCGGCTTCGGGCCGGTGTTCATGACGACGAAGGCACCAGTGCCGTAAGTATTCTTGGCCATGCCCGGTTCGAAACAGGCCTGTCCGAACAAGGCGGCCTGCTGGTCACCGGCTACTCCATGGATGGGGATCGCTTTTCCGAAGAGTGCCGGATCGGTGTTGCCGAACCTGTCGGAGGAAGGGCGTACTGAGGGAAGGATCCCGGCTGGAATACCGAAAATATCCAGCAGCTCCTGGTCCCAGGAAAGATCATGAATGTTAAACAGGAGTGTGCGGCTGGCGTTGGTGACATCCGTAGCATGTATCCGGCCACTGCTCAGGCGGTACATCAGCCAGGAGTCCACTGTACCGAAACAGACCTCTCCGGAATCGGCGCGTTTACGGATACCGGGAACATTTTCTAATATCCAGGCCAGCTTTCCACCCGAAAAGTAGGGATCCAGAAGCAGTCCGGTTTTTTCCCGGATCAAGGGTTCCATGCCATCCACTTTCATGCGGTCGGTCAGACTCGCCGCCCGCCGATCCTGCCATACTATGGCACGGTACAGAGGATCTCCTGTCGACCGGTCCCAGACCACGGTGGTCTCCCGCTGATTCGTGATACCGATGGCCGCGACATTTTCAGGATCGGCACCGACTTCGCTGATGGCCTCCCTGGCGGTGTTCAGTTGGCTTAGCCAGATCTCTTCAGCGTCGTGTTCAACCCATCCATCATGGGGAAAGTGCTGCTCGAACTCCTGCTGGGCAACGCTCACGATACTGCCATCCAGGCCGAAAAGAATGGCCCGGCTGCTTGTCGTGCCCTGATCGAGGGCAAGCAGGTATTTCATTTCGTCCTCCTTCAACCCGTCCTAGGGTGGGGGTGAAAGGTATAAAAAGAGGGATGGGGCGCCCGGCCCCACCCCTTCATTTGGAACGGTACGAACGCCTCTAGCGCACTTTTCCTGCTCGCCAGGCCTTGATAAGTTTGTCGTAATCCATCGTCTCTCCCTTTGGCTTTTCGTTCTTGAGCCTGGGCTTGGGAGAGCCTGGCTGTCCGAGCCAATATGATTCCTTCTTCTCTTTGTTGAGCTTGGGACCGCATTCGCCCTGTACACCAGCGCGCTCGATGCGGGCCATGACCTTGTCCTGCTCTTTGGCCAGGTTGTCCATGGCAGTGTCCACGGTCACCTCACCGGCGACTGCCTCACCGATATTCTGCCACCACAGCTGAGCCAGTTTCGGATAATCCGGAACATTGGTGCCGGTGGGTGTCCATGCTACGCGTGCGGGGCTTCTGTAGAACTCAACCAGCCCGCCGAGCCTGGGTGCCCTCTCGGTGAAGGACTTGTCGTTGATGTCGCTGTCCCTGATGATGGTAAGGCCCACGTGGGACTTTTTCAGCGATACAGTCTTGCTGACAGTGAACTGAGCGAAAAGCCATGCTGCTTTTCGCCGTTCAACAGGTGTACTCTTCAGAAGCGTCCACGAACCGGCATCCTGATACCCTTGCTTCATGCCCTCCAACCAGTACGGGCCGTGGGGTGAGGGCGCCATGCGCCACTTGGGAGTTCCGTCCTCGTTGACCACCGGCGTTCCTTTCTTCACCATGTCAGCGGTAAATGCCGTGTACCAGAAGATCTGCTGGGCGACGTTGCCTTTGGCCAGGCTGGGGAGGGACTGGTAGAAGTCCATGCCGAGGGCCC
>QIFJ01000277.1 GCA_003229755.1 Pseudomonadota bacterium | reverse complement strand
CGATCATACTCTTTGACAGCACCTACTGGGCAGGACTCTATCACTGGATGCTGGATAAGATGGTCGATCGTGGATATCTGGAGCCGGAGGAGCTGGATCTTCTGATCATGACCGACGATCCTGATGATGTGGTAAATGAAGTTGTCCACTTCTGCCGGTCGCAGGAAGAGCCGTACACGCCCTACATTGAGCCTGAAGATTTCGGGGAAAGCATCTGAACGGAGCGTTTATGGCAGCTGTTCCAACCTGGGAGTGGGTCACGCTTTTGTTGTGCGTGGTTTTCTCGGGGTATTTCTCCGGGTCCGAGACGGCATACGCAAGCCTCTCCAGGGTGAAACTTGAAACGATCCTTGAAGGCCGGGGTCACAGGTGGAACGCAACCAGGATCTGGCTGAACAATCCCAGTGGCTTGCTGACATCGATCCTCATAGGCAACAACCTTGTAAATATCGGCGCCTCTGCCCTGGCTACTGATATAGCCTCCCGGCTATTCCCCGGAAGGGGGATCCCAATAGCCGTTGGGGTGATGACGCTGGTTATCCTCGTTTTCGGTGAGATCACCCCAAAGGTGATGGCCAGAAGATATGCAACAGGTTTCATCAGGTCTGTTGCCTTTTCCCTGGCCCTGTTTTTCTACCTCACCTGGCCGGCCACACGGTTCTTTGTCTGGATGGCCCACTCGCTCATCAGGGCCACGGGGGGCGATCCTGAGCAGGAGTTCACCCCGGTAGAGGCTGAAGAAATAGAGCTGCTGGTTGCCTCCAGCGCCAGGGAGGGAGGAATAGAGCAACATCCGGCGACTCTTATTGACAGGGTCTTTTCCTTCGGGAGAAGAACGGTAAAGGATATAATGGTCCCCAGGACAGAGGTGGTGGGCATAGATCAGAACGAGGACCTTGACACGGTAGCTGGTCTTGCCAGAAGAAGCGGCCACAGCAGGCTTCCGGTCTATCAGGAAACTATGGATGAAATAATGGGAATATTTCACGTGAAGGATCTTCTATTAAGACCTTCTGAAAAACGGGAGGAATACAGGTTAAAGCACCACCTGCACCCACCATATTACGTGCCCGAGACGGCAACCCTGGGACAGGCGCTGAGGGATTTTCAGAAACGCAGGATCCATATGGCGATTGTTGTGGATGAGTTCGGCGGTACAGAGGGAATTATCACACTGGAGGACATCCTGGAGGAGTTAGTGGGTGAGATTCAGGACGAGTTCGATCGGGATGCGGTAATGATACGGCGCCTCCCTTCGGGCAGCCTCGAGGTGGCTGGACTCACTACGATTGAAGACCTGAAAAGGATCATGCCCGAGCTCAAGAGGAAGAAGATCCCGTCGAAGACGGTGGGGGGCCTTATCATGGAGGCAATGGGAAAGGTACCCGAGTCGGGCGAGAGCGTTGAGTTAATGGGAATAAGATTTACGGTCCTAAGCTCGAGCGAAAGGCAGATAAAGAGGGTAAAGGTAGAGCCCCTCGATTAACCTGTCAATCCATCTCATAATTAAATGCCCTTGTTCGGGTGTAGGATATTCATCAGGCCAGATTTTTGGGTGTAATCACTCGCCTTCGCAACCCCCTTTTAGCTTCGCTTCGTGATTCACCAAAACCCCGGCCTGATGAATACATTTTACCGATATCCCGCCAAATACTTTGGAGATAAACTGTAGTATCTAGCATTAATCTCGGTAGCCGGTAAAGGATCTCACACTCAGAATCTGAATCGACAGTGACAGCAATCCACAGCCTTTCCACGTCTGTGGAAAAGTGAGACGGTAAATTGACACTTTCCGCTTATACCTGGAAATGCAGTGCACAGTGCCGGAACCCTGAATGGAAAAGGTATATTAAGCCGGGGTTTTGGTGAATCACGAAGCGGAGCTAGCCCCACGCGCAGGCGAGTGATTACACCAAAACCCCGGCCAAATAAATAGAAATCTCACCAACAAATCGGGAGGTGAACCGTTATTATTTATGGGAAAATGTAACTGGAATGCACGAAGGGAGGGTTATTCTCTTGTCTTGCTGAATATGCACCCGCAGTAGTTCTGCCTGTAAAGGTTAAGCTCCCTGCTCAGTTGAACACTTCGGGGAAAACCGTCCTTCTTTTTCAGGTCTGTAGACAGGTATTCGAGGCCATGTTCGTAAGCTATCTCCTGGCCGATGCTGTTTATCTTCTCAGCATTTTTGTGGGGGCTTGTTGTCAGGACGGTTGCTATTATTTCGAAGCCTTCCCCCATGGCTGTCCTTGCGGTCTCTTCCATCCTCATCCGGAAACAGGTATCGCAGCGAAGCCCCTTCTCCGGTTCCGCCTCGAGGCCTGTTACGGCTTCGAACCACCTGGCAGCGTCGTACTGTCCCACTTTGAGCACCAGATCCGAGGCGGCAGCAAGGTTTATTGCGGAATCAAGGCGCTTGTCGTATTCAGTACCAGGATAGATATTAGGGTTGTAAAAGAAGCCAGCGGTATCATAGTCGTCAGCAAGCTCTTCGATGGCGACAGTGGCATCAGGTGCGCAGCATATGTGAAGTAGTAATCTCTTTTTCATGTTTCCTGACCAGGTTCTTAGAGTTGGTTAGTGTAGCTCTGCTCCAATTGTATCAGTGGAAATTGGATATTGGAAATCAGTTTTGGAGCACTTCGCCCGACTCCATATTCTCGGCAAATCCTACGTTTTTGAGTGAGCCATCTTCTTCCTCTTTCCTCTTACCTCCTCCCCGCGTTTCACACCACAATGTCCTCTGTGACTCTGTGGTGGAAAACGCACATAAAACCCTTGCCTTTTCCCTGAAGAAAGTATATATATCCAGAGTTTTTTGCGAAACCACAACCTGAAACGGACTTTTTACGACCCTACCAACTATTGTCAAGGAGGAAAAGATGATCTGTGATGTACTCAAGGAGGAAATCGACTGCATTTTCATGGCCAGGCAGGGCTGCACCTTCAACGGTGGTCACTGCGAACCGGTGGTGGAGGCCTGTGATGGCTGCGACCATGTCGCCGATGTTGATGAAGATCTTTACTGCAGAACCAGCGCAAGCCCGGCATCCAAGTGGAACCACGGCTCGTGCAACTACGCAACACACGTTGTGACAGAGATCTCAAACGGGAACGGCAAGAAAATAAATCCACTGAAAGCATCCAAAAGAGCAGGCGGCAGACGTTAAGCCTGTAGTGATTACTGAAAAAAAGGCGGCCCCTGATGGGGCCGCCTTTTTTGTTTGGTCAGGCTTGGTATGGCTTAATTATCCTCCCATACCTCCAGAATCAGCTGAAGTTGTCGTCGGTGCTCTGACCGCGAGGGCAAGAACTATACCGACAACAGAGAACACAGCCAGGGTGAAGTAAACCTGGTTGTATCCAGCAGCGAGATCACCGGCTACCTTGGCTTTTGTCATGATTCCGGCGAAGTACTTCGGAACCGTGAATCCGGTGATACCCCAGGCGGTGAATACGATACCGTAGTTGGCACCGATATTCTTCGCACCAAAGTAGTCAGCGGTGAAGGAGGGCATCATGGCGAGGTATCCGCCGTAACAGAAGCCTATTACACACAGGCCGATCAACACCGGCCAGAAACCTGTGGCGTTCCTGAGAAGGAACAGGGAGGCAATGATGTAACCTATGAACATGGCGACAGTGGTCAGGTTACGACCGATCTTGTCTGATGTGGCACCCCAGACAAGACGTCCCAGACCGTTAAAGAGGGACATAAGGCCGAGGGCGGTACCACCAGACATGACGGCCGCGCCCTTGGAGAGCTCAACAATAATGGGTTTCGCCTGCCCAATAGCAGTAATACCCACCGAAGTTCCAAGGAAGTAGATGACCCAGAGTACGTAGAACTGCCAGGTTTTTACCATCTCGCCAGGAGTGTAATCTTCCTTTGTGGGCGGGCCGGCCGCAGTTGGGGGAGCCCAACCGGGTGGAGTCCACCCTGCGGGTGGCACCTTGTATACCTGTGCGGCACCGATAACGAAGATGAAGAAAACGACCGACAGGATGATGAACGTCCTTGGGATCGTAGTTGCGTACATATCGGGATTGTCACCGATAAGCCTCTCAATAAGAGGCGCGAAGATCAGCGATCCGGCACCGAAGCCCAGAACCGCGAGACCAACAATCGTTCCCCTCTTGTCCGGGAACCACTTCACGCAGGTCGCGATCGGCGTAACATAGGCAAAACCAACACCCAGACCACCGAGAATACCGTAGGCAAAGATCAATCCACCGACAGTATTGCCGATGAAAGCGCTCAGGAGAACACCAGTTCCCATGAGAGCGCCACCCACGCTACCTACCAGCCTCGGTCCCTTCTTGTCCTGCCAGAAACCGGCGATGATCATGGCGACCGTGAACATAAGAACCGACCATCGATACGGGGCGATGGTCTGAACCTTGCTCCAGCCATAGAGCGAGGTTAGCGGACCTCTAAAGACGGCCCATGAGTAGAGCACGCCGAGACAGAGCTGCATGACAAGCGCTGCTCCGACGAACCGCCATCTATTACCAACATTTTGTTCCATCGGGTCCTCCGTAATTTAGGGGGAAGGAAAGCTCCCTTCCCTGAGTTAAAGCTCACAGCAGCTTTGAGCATGGTTCGCCCCAGGTGTTTGCTGCTGTGTCGGTCATCCGGTAAGTAGAGGTAGTCGGATGACCATTGAGAATCCAAATAGCCCTCTCTTTGACAAGAGAAAACTCTACCGGGCTGGCCCTCTCTCCCGGGACAGCTCGGCTGCGGCTGTCTGGCTCCACCTCCTTTCACAAGGGATTATGTCGTGCTGCCTTGCCCCGCAATGGCGGAGCATTATTTCGGTAATATCCGTTTCCAGATACCAAATCTGGCCAATAAACCACTTTTTTGACAGCGTAACATGTTGTTAAATATGGAGTATTGGCCAACCAGTGCTGGAACGTGTATTCAGTTCGAGTTGATATTAAAACGTTGTTTCGAATATGTCAAGAAAAATGTCCCCAGACGCCCTCTGAAGCCCTTATTAGAGTGTATTTTCAGAGAGTTCACCCTGTATTAGAACTGCAATTCGGCAAGATACGATCAGAAGATAATTTATCCGGGATGTCTCTCATCAAGCCGGGAAAGACCTGCTCTTTTTGCCATGAGGAGGGTCTCATTATACTCACTGGTCTTTAGACGATTGCCTATTTTCGCCTTACCCAATGCCCTGAAACATGGTCTGTACTGAGCCATAACGTTAAGGTAGGTATTGGGGGAGACTTCCTCTGCAAGGAAGCGGAAAGCCTCCTCTGAGCCTGCCAGGTCATGGGGCAGAACAAGATGCCTGACGAGAAGTCCCTTCCGGGCGATGCCCTCTGAAGAAGTAACCAGGTCACCGGCCTGGCGATACATTTCGATAACAGCGGTCTTTACTACGCTGGGATAGTCAGGCGCGTCAGCCAGGGAAAGGGCTACATCAGGATCAGTGAACTTCAAGTCCGGCATATATATATCGATGATCCCCTCCAGCTGCTTCAGGGTCTGGATTGAATCAAATCCCCCTGTGTTATATACAAGCGGTACGTTAAGACCGAAATCTATAGCCATTGGGAGGGCCGCCACAATGGCGTGAACCTGGTGAGTCGGCGTAACGAAGTTAATGTTGTGACAGCCTCTTTTCTGAAGTAGGATCATAAGGCCCGCCAAATCCTCAACACTTATGATCTCACCGATCCCCTGTTGACTGATATCGTAATTCTGGCAGAAGTTACAACACAGGTTGCAGTTTGTG